>DBYD01000050.1:2138-30158 GCA_002309855.1 Bacteroidales bacterium UBA1195 | reverse complement strand
CCGGCTTCCGCCATATCCGGATTGTCCGCTTTGCTGTTGTGTGTAGTAATATGCGTAGCTGTTCCGGATATATTCATAATCGGTGCTCCTTATCTGGAAATATTGTGATATGCGCTGCAGCTGCTCCAGCTCATCATTGTCTATGTCACTGTCCGAATAGGCGAGCTGGAAGAGGTATCGGAGTATCTCCAGCCGTTCGGTGTAGTTTAGTTTCAGGTTCAGCCTGCCGACATGCTCCTGCACATCTATATTACGGTCCTTCAGCTCCACAAGATATTCGATGGCTTTGTTCGCTGCTTGTGCGCCAAACCGTTGCAGGAAAAAGTCGCGGTATGAATAGAGTTCGGACTGCATTATCCTCCGGTCGCTTTTCATCACGGCGGCGAACAGGGCGGAGATGTGGTATAGAACATCGTCGTTAATGTCTGTAGTGGTCTCGTTTTTAAGGCCGAATAATATCCCCATGAAATATCCTACGATGCCACCGACGGGACCGAGAATCATCATGCCGATCATCGCGCAGAGAAATGGGTAGCAGCCGTTTATGCGGGTCTTCATTATGAGATGCTCAGGTTGGTTTTTACTAATGAGTAGTTCTGGCTCGCCTTCCGTGTGACGGAGATTGCCATGGTCAGGATGGTGATTCGTCCGATGAACATCAGCATGATAAGAATGCATTTGCCGAAGTTGCTCAATCCTGAACTTATGTTGACCGACATTCCGACATTTCCTAACGCCGATGTGGTCTCAAACATAATCTGTTCCAGAGTGAACTGCGGGTCTGAAATTGAAAGCAGCAGGATGCTGCCGACCATAAGTCCGATGGCCAGCATGGCCACTGTGTATGATTTGTCGATCAGGTGGCCGGGTATGGAGCGGTTGGAGATTGTAACCTCCTTTCTTCCCTTTATTGTGGCGCCGATGGAGCGGATAAGGATATAGAAGGTTGTCACCTTTATGCCGCCGCCGGTGGAGGTGGGTGAACTTCCGATGAACATCAGACAAATGAAAATCAGCAGGGTTGGAAGCGATAGCAGATTGGTGTCCAGAGTGCTGAAACCGCATGAGCGGGATGACGACGCCATGAAGAACGAATTCATAAGCCGCTGGCCGACCCCCTGGCCTGCAGTGGAGTAGTTCTTTTCAAAAAGAAAGAAGCAGATTGTGCCGATGACTACAAGCGCTCCTGTCATGCCCACCGTGATCCGTGTGGTGACCTTGAGCTGTTTCCAGTAGCTTTTGCCACGGTAGCGGTGGAAATGGTTGCTTATCAGGTCGTGCAGTGTTACAAATCCTAGGCTGCCCAAAGTGAAGAGCAGCAACGTCACAATCTGCACGTAATAGTCGTCGCTGTAAATGGGGTTCATCATGCCGCCATCAATGATGGAGATGCCGGAGTTGTTGAATGAGGCTATGGCATGGAAGGCCGAAAGGAAGATGTTCTGTGAAAGGGAGTGGCTGTAGTACTGGTTGTGGTTCCAGTAGATGAAGAAGAGGAAAAAGCCGATAAGCTCGATTATGAAGGTGTATCCCAAGATTGTGCGGAGCATCGTCTTTGAACCGGAATAGCTGGTGTTCAGCAGCTCCTGCATGATGGACTGGGAACGCACCTTTGTCTCCTTATACGATGTGGAAAGGAAGGTCGCGAAACAGATGATGTTAATACCGCCCAACTGCATCAGCAGCAGAAGCACCACCTGACCTTTGCGTGTGAATGCCGCCGCCGTGTCCACCACGGTCAGGCCTGTGATGGTGCTGGCGGAGGTGGCTGTGAAGAGCGCGTTGAAGAATCCAATGCCTCCGGTTGTCATTTCCGGGAGCATCAGCAGGATGGCTCCGATAATGATGAGCAGCAGGAAGGAGCAGACCATCCATCCCCTTGGTCCGAAGCGGAAACGGTTGAACAACTGCCCCATATTGGACAGCTCGAACAGCATCATGAAGAAAAAGTAAATCTGGATCAGCAGCATCGTTATGTCGCTGATGTCGCTGATGTCGCTCAGGCTGAAGTTGTGCCCCGAATGGGCGGGGGAGAGGTATGTGAAGAAATACCAGAGTATGATGCAGAGTATTACAACCCCTTCAAAAATGTTCTTCCGGATGTATTCGGTGGCATGCACCGAAAAGAAGGCGCACAGCAGATATTTCAGTATGTAAAAAATCAGACTGCAATGTATTAATATTTTGCATGTCAATGCGCTGGCCGGGGTCTGTGGGAAACCGTAATAGTAGGCGATGACCGCCATGGTGAAGAAGGAGACAAATATCCCAATCGTCTTCAAGATGTTGTGCACCTTGTCGATGTAGTCCCAAATGAAGAACTTGTAGTTCTCACGAAGCGAATGGAAGAAAACCGGCTTCACCTTCTGTACCTCGCGTTAGTTGTTAATCTCCACAAACTTTTCTATGTCCTTGTTCTTTCCGAACATCACAAGGACATCCCCTTCAAGGATGACTGTCTTGGTGTCCGGCACCCCCAGGACATGCTGGTTGTTCTGCCCGTTCCATTCCTCCACGTTGCGGCGGATGGTTATGAGGCTCAGCTTGTATTTGTCCCGAAAATCGATTTGGCCGTATTCCAGGTTCCGGGTGTGCTTTGGGGCAATGATTTCCACCACACTGTAGTCGTCAGGCAGGTCGAGATAGGAGACCAGACTCGGGTTCATCAGCCGTCTTGCGACCGAAAGGCCTATCTCCTGTTCCGGAGAGATGATTTCGGTGATTCCCATCTTGTTAAGAATGAAACGCTGGTTCCGTCCGACCGCACGGCAGATGATGCGCTTCACTCCGAAATCAAGCAGCAACGCCGCGCAGAGCAGCCTCTGTTCAAAGGGGTTGCCGATGGCCACAATGACCGCGTCAAAGCTTTTGATGTCTTGGGAAAGCAGGGCCCGCCTGTCCGTCGCATTCAGGGTGACGGCATAGGCCACATCCTCGCTGATATCCTCCACCTTGTCATAGTTGTTGTCAATGGCCATAACCTCAGCACCCTTCTTTGCAAGGTTCAGGGCGATCGATTTCCCGAAATTTCCCAGGCCGATAACGGCAAATTTTCCTGTCCGCATGTTATTTTACCTAATTAAATTGCAAAAGTACCTTAAAAAACAATATGCTTTCCCGTTTATGCGAAAAAAAAAAATAAAAATGTATGGGAAAGCATGTTGTTGTATGTTTTTTCTTTGTACATTTGCATTTTAATGTATAATCGTTTTAGTATGAAAAGATTTTTTGGTATTTTATTGGTAGGCATGGCAGTTATGCTTTCATCCTGCGAGGACATGCTGAAATCGCTGAATGTTACTGAGGAGATTTCCATGCCGAACATGGATTTCCGTCTGAACAGGCAGCAGCAGAAGGACGGGCTGGGTGACATTCTTATGGATGAATATTTCACCCTGAATCTTGACAGCATGCTGGTCGAGTTGGGCTATTCTGCCGAAGATGTTGACAAGTGCCTGAAAAGTATGGCTCTAAAGGTGGTGAATTTCAGTTTGAAGGATACTTCCTATGTGAAGAATTTCGACTTTCTGGACAGCGCCCGCATGACCTTCTCCACCACAAGCGTATCCGAGACGACTGTGGCGCTGCTGACCCCGAAGGAGGAGCGTAAGGCCATATCCCAGTTGAATCTGCAGATTTCCATGGAGGATGTGACCAAATTCATCCGTTCCAAGGAGCAGGTGCGTGTCAGGATATATGGAAAGGCCGATTTGTCATTGCTCCCTGAGGAGGTCTCCTATGTCGACATCCTTGTTGGCGGCATGATGCGGATGGAACTCAAACCGTTATAGTTTTTTGCTGTGAACAGGTCGCATGAATTTGCTGTGCCGGCCTGCAGCTTTATCCTGCTGCTGGCGATGGTGCTGCTCTCCTCCTGCAGCAAATTGGCGGATGATTTCGATTTCCGTCACGTCGGTGTGCGGGACTACAGGACCTCGTGGGTGACAAACCTGGTTGATGCTGAGGCCTCAATCGGTGATTTTGTGCCTGATACTATTTCTGGTGAAGTCTCATTGATAACCGGTAGCGACAACATTTTTTTCATCGCGTATGAGCTGGACTACCATACCGACACGTTGGATGTGAGAAGGTGGATCAGCAGGGATTCGGTTGTCGGGGATGAGCTCCGTTACATTGATAACGTCGATTATCCGCAAGAGAGTTCCACAACCTTCGAGATGGAGCTTGATTTCCCGTTTGCCAAGATTGATACAATTTATCTCAAAAGCGGGGAGATAGAACTCAACGTCACCACTCCGACAGATACTGCAGGCATCGGTCTTGAAGTGCAAAGCAATCTCCTGCTGGAGGAGTCCGGCGGTACACTTAAGCCTTTCCGCTGTGTCGCCCATTGGGGGAGGAATGTCATTTCGTTGAAGGACAAGTATATCATTGTCAATGACAGCAATTACTGCATGGTGAAGCTGCAGTACCACACGCGGCCCTTCACAGGGCTTTATGCCGACAGTTCCAAGGCTCCCCTGTATATCCATTATAATCTTTCCATTCCCGAGTTCCATTTCATCACCGGCACAATTTTCCGTGACACCAGTATGGAACTCTTTACCGGAAAGGTCGATTATTCACTGCTGCCGGAAAAAATGGATTTCGGTCTGCATCTGAACCATCTGTTCCTCAACACGGACATTGCCACCAATGTGGGGATTCCCATCTCTTGTGACATCAAATATCTGAAATATCACAATAATCTTAGCAACAAGACCTATGATTTCTTAAGCGCTCCCTATTGCCTCCGTACGCTTATGCCGCGCTTCAGGGGTGACGTGACGCATACTCTGGACACCATCCGGATAAACCGCGATGCTGTTTTCAGCAACGACGGTTATATTGATTTCTCATCTTATGCCTCTTTGAAGAAAGGGCGTTTCTTCATTGACGAGAATGCCCGTTACGATGTTCACGCGCATCTGGAGTTCCCGCTGGATATGACAGTTGAGCAGTTCCGTTATGCCGACACTCTGGATTTCCCCAGCCTTGACGCCATTGACAGCACTTTGGACAATGCGGATTGGAACTGGGTGCAGTCCTTGTTGCTGCGTTGTGAATTTGTTAACGGGTTGCCGTTGGAACTTGGTGTGCAGCTTTACTTTATGGATTCCAATTATTGTGTGCGGGATTCCCTGTTCACAGACCGTTCGCTGCTGCAGGGGGCACTTGTGGATCCGCTTACGGGGCTTGTGAAGGAGCCGGTGAAGGTTTCGGCCAAATTTATAACTTTTGACCGTGAGCGTGTGAAGGTTTTAGCCAGTTGCCGTTACATGCTGCTGGATGCCAATGGTGTCAGTACCGGGAACCAACGGGTGGTATTGGCCGCCGACCAGAAACTGAGGGTGCGTATTGGGGCTCGGGTCAATGCGAAGTTCAATTACAGGAGCGGATCATGAAATCAGGTCGTATTGCAATTGTCGGACTTCTCTTCTGTGTGACTGCTCTTTCAGCTCAGGTGGAGCCGCTCTCTTTCCTGCGTTCAAACAACGCACGGATGCAGTATAACCCCGGACTTCCGGCCCGTCAGAAGCTTCACTTGGGCATCGGTGCGGGTAATTTCGGTTTTTCGCTGAATACCGGTCCTTTGACCTATAACAATCTGTTTGTACAGGGTGAGGACGGATACAAATACATCAATGTAGATCAGCTTGTATATGCCTTCAAGCAGCCTAAAGAGCAGACCGGAAGGCTGGATTTTCGGATGGAGGTGCTTAATTTCGGGCTCGCAATAGGCAACACGAGCGCAGGTGTTTCGCTCCAGCTCCGTTCGGATGCGGCCGTCAGGATGCCGGGCGAGGCGTTTGCCTATCTGTTGGAGGGCAATGCCGAATATGTCGGAATGCCGGTAACCTCCGAAATGTCCGCCAACGGTTGCGCCTTCTTGGAGACGGGGCTCACATTGCAGCACACCTTCATGAAAAGGTTTACCATAGGAGTCCGTCCGAAATACATGGTCGGGCTTGCCTGCGTGCAGACCAGGGAAGGGGAGTTACGCCTTTACACTGATAATGACTGGAACCTGCATGTCGGCGGAGTTGCCGACATTTCGATGCTTTTTCCGGATGAGAATACCTACATTTCTCGGAACGGCAATGCCAGTTACTCTTCAATAATGCATGCTGCCAGACACGGTCATGGCTTTGGTTTGGATGCCGGTGCGGATGTGATGCTGACGGATCATATCGGATTGTCGTTTGCAATGCTTGACCTTGGCGATATCCGCTGGGACGGTGCGGACCGTTACCGCAGGCGCAGGCTGACGGTCGGACTTAATCCCGATTGCCCATATTATGAGAACGGGGATCTGGTCTTCAAGGGTATTGACTATGATCAGCTGCGGCAGTTGGTGGAGGGCGACAAGCCTTTTGAGCATATTGCGGATTCCCTGAAGGAATGGCTGGTCTTTTCGTGGAGCGAAGATTCCGCCACGGCGTTCCGTTACAATCTTGTTCCGAAGGCGATGGCGGAGGTGCGCTATTCTTTCACAGCAAACCACAGTCTTTCCGCGCTACTCCGGACCGATTTCCTTCCTGAAAAGGTGATGCCGAGCGTGACTTTAGGATACAGCGGCCATTTCCCATTTGTGGATCTTGGATTCTCCTATACCTTGTGGGACAATTACGGACGAAAGAACCTGCTGGGTGTCGGCGTTGACTTCAAATCCGGCCCTGTGCACTGGGTGCTGACCCTGCACCAGTTGGAAATGGATTGGAAGGAGGGACGTTTCCAATGGAAAAACATGCGGCAGGTGGCTTTCCAGGCCGGATTCTATTTTGCTTTTGGCAAGCGCGACCCTTACAAGAATAAGGATAAGAATAAGGATAATGATAAATCTGACAGGAAGTGATTCCTGTTGTCGCCGGTGTGTCAGTAGTCTTCGCTGTCACATGCGGGTATAAGGCGGTACACCTTGTCGTTCCGCCGCACCTTTCCATGCACGGGAATGGAGCACAGCGTCCCTTTTTCCGCCTTTTCCACAGGTTGCAGCTCCACACGTATCTCATCCAAACATGCCTCGGCCACACCGGTGGTCGGGCCGATGACCATCAGCTCGTCCCCCTTTTGCAGCCGGTCGTTCTCCACTCTGACCTCCGCCACGCCGATCCGGCTGAAATAGTTTGTGACGGTTCCGATGTGGATTTTTGTCTTGCGTGCCTGCGAACCGTAGCGTTCCGTCCATTCGCCCATGCGGCGCCCCAGATAGTATCCGTCCCAGAATCCGCGGTTGTAGACATTCCGCAGCCGTTCAGTCCATGCGCGGACCTTCTCTTCCCCATAACTGCCGTCGCGGCAGGCCTCCACAGCCTCCTTGTAGCATTCGGTGACGGTCTTAACATATTCGGGTGAGCGTCCGCGCCCCTCTATTTTCAGCACGCTGACTCCTGCATCCAGAATCTTGTCCAAGAATCCGATGGTGCACAGGTCTTTCGGGGAAAGGATGTATTTTCCGCTGACCAGCAGGTCCAGTTCGTTGTCCGCATCCCGCACCTCATAGCGGCGGCGGCAGGGCTGGAGGCAGGCTCCTCGGTTGGCGGACGGTCCGAGATTGTCAAGGCTCAGATAGCATTTGCCGGAGACCGCCATGCATAGTGCGCCGTGTGCAAAAAGCTCCAGGCGCACAAGCCTGCCGTCCGGACCGGTGATGTGTTCCCTCCTGATCCCTTCGGCGATTTCGGCCACCTGTTTCAGATTGAGTTCACGCGCTGTAACCATCACCTCCGCATATTTCGCATAGAAGCGGACCGCCTCCAGGTTTGTGATGTTGCATTGGGTGGATACATGTACGGGCAGTCCTATTGCCGCCGCACGGGTGATGACCGCCCAGTCGGAGGCTATGACTGCAGTTATGCCGCATGTCTTTGCGCTTTGCAGCAGCAGTTCCACCTCCTCCAGTTCTTCGGGATAGACAATCGTGTTGACAGTCAGGTAGCATTTTGTGCCATGTCGTTGGCAACGTTCCGTAATCTGCGCCATCTCCTCCAGTGTGAAGTTGACGGTGGAACGGGAGCGCATGTTCAGGTTCCCCACACCGAAATAGATTGCGTCCGCTCCGGCCTGCAGTGCGGCCGACACCGCTTCGTGTGAGCCTGCCGGGGCCATGATTTCAATGTCATCTTGTATCATTCCTGTATTGTTTTCCATGCAAAAGTAGTTTTTTTTCCGGCGCGGGACGGAACTTTTTCATGGAATTTACGTACAATTGCATGTTGATAAAATATTTTGTGTGAAAGTTCATTTGGTGTTGAAAAATAATATACCTTTGCAGATTAAATATCGCACAGATGGCAAATAGGTTGAAGTTTATATTAATCATCGGATTTACAGTGTGCTGCGGCATGCGTTCCGTCTATTCGCAGGATGTACATTTCTCGCAATTCTATGCGAACCCCCTGTACTTGAATCCTGCATTTGCCGGTTCGCGCATCTGCCCGCGCATCATTACCAACTTTAGGGAGCAATGGCCCAGTGTGACCGGTGATTTTATGTCATATTCCGCATCTTTCGATCAGCATTTCAAGGAGATTTCGGGAGGTATCGGTGTCCTGTTCCTCGGGGATCAGGCTGCAGTGGGGACGGTCAGGACGAACGCCTTCAGCATGATATACTCATATGCGCTGCCTCTGACCCAAAAAGTGGCGATGCGTATGGCCTTGCAGGCCACTTTCCAACAGAAGACACTTGACTGGACAAAACTTACATTTGGTGATATGATTGACCCGAAGTTCGGGTTTGTCTATGAAACGAGGGAGGATGTGAAATATCTGAGCAAGGGCTTGTTAGACTTTTCTTTGGGTATGATAATCTATTCGGATAAAGTTTACGGCGGTGTCGCTGTGAACCACTTCACCCAGCCAAAGGAGGGCTTCCTCATGGATGGGGACAACAGCATGTCCAACCTGCCCATGAAGATCACGGCCCATGGCGGTGCGGTCTTCAACATCAAGCAGACCTCCAAGTCGCACACCTCTTTCGGCGACATGTCAATCTCACCAAACCTGATTTTCCAGTATCAGGCCAAGATGTCAAATGGTGCCGCCTATACCACGTTGAATTTGGGAACATATTATAATGTATATCCGTTGACGGTAGGATTGTGGTACCGGATGGGATTTGAAAATCCGGATGCTGTCATCGCACTGTTCGGATTCGAGTACGAGCGGGTCAAGCTGGGCTATTCCTATGACATAACCATCAGCAAGTTCACGGAGACTGGTGGGGCGCATGAGGTTTCACTGCAGCTGCAGCTGCCTTGTCCGGAGAAGACCAGACGCATAACCCCTGTGAAATGTCCTAAATTTTAATGAAACAAATAAGAAGCAACCATAAAAAAAAAGCAATATGAAAACGCAGAAATCATTGATCGTATTGGGCGCCATCCTGTGTGCGCTTGTGTTCAGCGGCTGCAAGAAGGAGTATTCCAAGACAACCGGCTGGGCCTACAATTATGCGAAAAACGGCGGTTTTGAGGTGCGTCCCTATCAGGAGCAGATTACCGGGCCGGGTCTTGTCTTCATTGAGGGCGGACGTTTCGACATGGGCCGCGTGGAGGAGGATGTGATGCGCGATTGGGACAACGTGCCAAAAACCGTGACCATCTCATCTTTTTATATGGACGAAACCGAAGTGCGGAATCTTGATTACCGGGAATACCTCTACTGGCTGAACCGCGTGTTTGTGCCGGCCGATTTTATTTCGGTGTACAATAACGCGCTTCCGGACACCACGGTGTGGAGGGAGCGTCTCTCCTATAACGAGCCTTATGTTGAATGCTACCTGCGCCATCCGGGTTTTCGTGATTACCCTGTAGTGGGTGTATCCTGGACACAGGCCATGAACTACTGCACCTGGCGTACCGACCGTGTGAACGAACAGATTCTGATTGATGCCGGTCTGATTAACATGACCAACGAACCGACAGCGGAGGGCTATTTCAGCACGGACGCCTACCTCTCCTATGCCGATTACGAGCAGAACAGCGACAAGCGGCTGCAATACATTGCCACCGGTGAGGAGCGTAACGCCCAGATGGAGGATGGAATCCTGCTGCCGAAATATCGTCTCCCGACCGAAGCGGAATGGGAGTATGCCGCACTGGCCGAAATCGGAAACACCTTGGACGAGCGCGTGCTTGACAGGAGGAACTATCCGTGGAACGGCAAGGTGACTCGTACCGATGACAAGAAATACTACGGTGATTTTGTCGCCAACACCCGTCGTGGTCGCGGCGACTACATGGGTGTTGCAAGCCATCTGAACGATGCGAACGACTACACCAACAGTGTCTATTCCTACTGGCCTAACGATTACGGGCTGTACAACATGGGCGGCAATGTTGCCGAGTGGGTGATGGATGTCTACCGTCAGATGTCAAGTGAGGATGTTTCCGATTTGAATCCGTTCCGTGGTAACGTCTATATGACCAAGAAGGTGGATGATGAGGGCGCGATTGAAGAGCGTGACTCTGTCGGCAACGTGCCGATGGTTCCGGTCTCAGACTTCAAGAATGACCGCCGTCGCAACTACCGTTCCGCCGACAACCGCAACTATCTGGACGGTGACTGGGCCTCCAGCCTTGATCCCGAGCAGTGGAAGAACAAGGCCAGCGAAGAGTCCACCAACACCATGTACGACAAGTCGGCCTATCCTTCCGGAACCTATTCTCTGGTCAGCGATAACGCCAGGGTGTACAAAGGCGGTGACTGGCAGCACATACAGTATTACGCCAGCCCGCGTACCCGCCGCTTCCTCGACCAGGACGAAAGCACCGCTTACATCGGTTTCCGTTGTGCCATGTCGCGGATGGGACCTTCAACCAAGAAGAAGTAACAATGTTTTTATACGGGCCCCTGCCAAGGGGCCTTTTTTTTACACTTTTAAATTATTGTAATGAAGACGGAGGATTTATATTCCATATACCTGAAGCATCCGCAGGTGAGCACGGACACCCGGAACATTCCGGACCAGTCTATTTTTTTCTGCCTGAAGGGCGAACGTTTTGACGGCAATACCTTTGCTAAAGAGGCATTGGATAAGGGTGCGGCATTTGTCGTGACCGACAGCCGGCAGCCTTTTGACGACAGCCGTCTGATACAGGTGGAGGATGTCCTGCAGACGCTCCAGCAGCTGGCGGCATATCACCGCAGCCAGCTCCAGATTCCTGTAATAGGCATCACCGGCACAAACGGAAAGACCACAACCAAGGAGTTGGTGACGGCTGTGCTTTCCCGCAAATACAGGGTCGCCGCCACGAAGGGTAACCTTAACAACCATATCGGTGTGCCGCTCACTCTGCTTTCAATCAGGCCGGAGCATGAGATCGCCGTGGTGGAGATGGGGGCGAACCATCCGGGGGAGATTGCCGAACTGTGTGAAATGAGCGCTCCAGATTTCGGCCTTATAACCAATATTGGGAAGGCGCATCTGGAGGGTTTCGGCAGCATGGACGAGATTTTCCGCACCAAAACCGCACTCTATCGGAGCGTGCTTTCCCGCAACGGGACGCTCTTCGTATGTGCTGACGATGAGCTGCTTTTCCGCCATGCGGCGGAATTGGCGACCATTCCGGAGGTGCCTTCGATGATTCCCTGGTATCTGGATCACGGTTTCGGACCCGACTGGAAGGCCTCTGCGGAACGGCTGACGCTTTTTACCTACGGTTCCGGTCAGAATGCGCAGTGTCGTGCGCAGCTGTGCGGGGAGAGTCTTCACCTCAGGTTTGAATGGGATTGCGACGGTACCGTTTATCCGGTGCGGACGCAACTGGTCGGCAGATATAATTTTCCCAATGCGATGGCCGCATGTGCGGTGGGAACCTTTTTTGCCGTTCCGCCCGAGGAGTGCGTTGCGGCGTTGGAGTCATACTCTCCCGGTAACAACAGATCGCAGGTGATGGAAATTGGTAAGGTGCGGGTCATCCTGGATGCCTATAACGCCAATCCGACCAGCATGGAGGCGGCGTTGCGCAATTTGGCTGAAATACCTGCAAAACGTACCTTTTTGGTTTTGGGCGACATGTGTGAATTGGGGGCGGAGAGTTACATGGAGCATCAGAGGATTGTGCGGTTGATAATGGATCTTCCTTTTAACGGTGCTTTTCTGTTCGGTCCTGAGTTTGCCGAGACCGATGCACCGCAGGAATGGAAGTTCACGGACATGGAGGTGCTGAAAAAGGCTTTGGCGGAGAGGTTGGGAAACCGTCCGGCCCAGCTGCTGATAAAGGGCTCCCGCGCCATGCGGATGGAGCGGGTGATGGAGATTTTTTCCTGAAATGGAATCCACCATATATAAATATGATGTAATAGGGCTGATGTCCGGCACCTCATTGGACGGGCTTGACATGGTCTGCGTCCGCTTTTCCCTTGGAGGGGAGCGTTGGAGTTTCCGGATACTTGCATCGGAGACAGTCGGCTATATGGAGGAATGGAGGAACCGCCTTTCGCGGCTTTTCGGTGCGGATGGGGCGGAACTGGCTGCTGCTCACGCCGCCTTCGGACGCTTCTCGGGGGAGTGTGTGGCAGGGTTTGTGCGTCGTAATGCCTTGGAACCTCTGCTGGTGGCCTCGCACGGGCATACTGTTTTCCACCAGCCGGAGAGGGGATTCACTCTGCAGATAGGTGACGGTGGAGCTTTGGCGGAGGCCTGCGGACTGCCGGTGGTCAGCGACTTCCGGGTGCAGGATGTGGCGTTGGGCGGCCAAGGCGCACCGTTAGTTCCGGTGGGTGACGCGCTGCTCTTTCCGGAGTATGACGCCTGCCTGAACATCGGCGGCATAAGCAACATCTCCTTTCAGGAGGGGGAGCGGCGGATAGCCTTCGACATTTCACCTGCCAACCAGCTTTTCAATTTTCTGGCGGGCAAAAGGGGACTGGCATACGACAAGGAGGGTGCGCTGGCTGCCTGCGGAAAGGTTGATGAACGGCTGCTTGCGCGGATGAATGCTCTTGGATACTATTCCGCGCCCTATCCGAAGTCGCTGGGGCGGGAATGGGTGGAGGCGGAGCTGCTTCCTTTGCTTGACGCTTCGGAGCTTCCGCTGGAGGACAGGATGGCCACGGCGGTGGAGCATTCCGCAATCCAAATCACATCTGTTATAAGGGAACGGCAATTACGGCGAGTGCTGCTGACCGGAGGCGGGGCGAAAAACACCTTCCTGCGCCAGCGTTTGGCCGCTTTGGCCCCGGATGCCGCTTTCGTCCTCCCGGACGATGAGCTGGTGGATTACAAGGAGGCGCTGGTTTTCGCCTTTCTGGGACTGCTGCGCTGGCTTGAACGTCCCAATTGCCTGCGGAGTGTCACCGGAGCATCACGCGACCATTGCGCCGGTGCCGTCTGGATGCCGTAATTTTTTCCGCAACCTGTTTCTTACTTATCTTCCAGTCACCTTAACCGTGTTTGACGGTGTGGAGCGGCGGCCTTTGCCAAGGACAAGCTGCACGTAGTATTCGGCCTTGTCGCCGGGTTGCAGGCTGCTGTCGGTGAAGTCGGTCTCGCCGCGCTGGAAGCTGCCAACCGCTTCGAAACCGCCGTTGTTCAAGTTGCGGTAGATTACTCCGTAGTGGTCGTATTCGGAGCGGTAGTCGTAGTTCCATTTAAGGTTCACACCTCCTTTTTTCACCTCACTTGTCAGAGTGATGTCCACCTTGACGGTTGGGCTGCCGTAAACATGCACGGTCACCTCGCCAGTCTTGCCGGAGGTGAGCCTGCTCTGGTCGAACACCTCAATGCAGTATTGGTATGCGGTGCGCGAAGGGACAGGGCTGTCGGTGAAGGTGATGGTGTCGCCCTTGAGCGAATCGGGGTAGAGCACCTGTATGAGCCGCCACTGCTGCTGGTTCTTCATCTTGCGGTAGATGTGGTAGGAGGCCACATCGCTTGAGGTGCTTTTCAGCCAATGGATGGTGACAAACTCGTTCTCTTCCGTGTGGTCAATCAGCAGCGCGACCCCGGGCGGCACGATGTCCGGTACCGGAATGGCAACGGTGTCGGAAGGCTCGGAGAGGTTGTGGCTGTTGTCCTCCGCCACCACGTAGTAGTAGCGGAAGGGGGAGAGGGTGTGAAGGTCGAGGGTGTCGAAGCAGCAGAGGCTGTCCTCGAGGATGCCGCCGGTAAGCTCTACAAAGTCGTGGTCATCCTGGTTCGCGAAATAGACGCGGTAGCCAAGCACATCCTTTTCGGGATTCCGTTCCCACTGCAGGAAGACGATGCCATTGCTGTCGGCCATGCCGTCAAGTCCCGTCGGCGGCATGGGAGGCACCACATCCTCAATGTTGTTTATTAGGGCGAGGGAGTATGAGATGTTGCCCGCCTCGTCAATGGCGAAGACGCGGTAGTAGCCGCGGCCCCGCTCTCCGGCCTGCTCGTCCACCCACTGCGTGGTCTTGGGCGGCAGGATGTCGGTGATGCGGCTCCATACGCCGTCCGGTTCGTCACAGAAGGTGACCACATATCCCTTAAAGTCGGGTTCCAGCGTGTCCTTGCCCCACTGCAGGGTGCAGATTTTGTTGTCGGTTGGCAGCGCGTAAATCAGCACCGGCGTGCCGGGCGGAATCAGGTCCACCATCTCGAATGGTTCGGATTCCTTGGCGGGAGCGTAGTCGCCGAAGGCGTCAAAGCCGCTCACGCGGTAGCGGTAGCTTTTCTTCAGCTGCAGGGAGTCGCGGTAGACCACGTTGCCCGCCATCAGTTCGGCCAGCTCCCTGCCGAAGACCTCCTCCGTCTCTCGATCTGGATCCTGTGCGAATATTGGTATGTCGTTGATTTTTTTCCAGCTTTTGCCGCCATCCTCGGAGCGTTCTATGAAATAGCCGGAGAGCTTGTTGCGCGGCCAGTAGACCACGGCGGTGTAGCCGTCCGCCTGCTTCACGCCCACCTCAATCACCTTGAACTCGTCCGTGCGGACAAATGGCTCTGCTGGAACCATCACCATCACGTCCGGCACCTCCAACTCCTTTGCCGGTATCAGTGAGGATAGTGTGTAGACGTAGGTTGTGTTCTTCTGGATGTTGCGGTCCACGAAGCGCAGGCCGAGCGCGTCAGCCACTTCGGGATGTCCCTCCGCCGCAATGTAGGCGAGGAACTGCCGCTGCGTTTGTTCCTGATTCTTGCGGAAGAGGTAGTTGGTCAGCTCCGAGTTCTGCTCAGTCACCTCCATGGCTGCCGGACCGTACAACGCCTGTGCCGCCACACCCACATAGAGGTTGGTGCTGTCGTAGCGCTTCTGCATCTCCTCCAGGGTGAGCGGTACGATCGGCTTTGCGTTGAGCCGCTGCGACAATTCGGTTCCTCTCCCGCCATTTTCGGTCTGCAGCGCCGAATCGGATTGCAGGATGGTTTCGTCAGGGCGGTCCCCATATTTCCCCTCATATTCCTTGGAGGTGAGTTCGCGGGAGACGTCCCATCCGAAGATGTTACCCATTATCCATACGGCGGCGTTGGTTGGGGCCCAGCGCAGCACAATGCTGTCACCGTAGTTGCGGGCGATGACCTTCACCTCATAAAGCGGAGCCTTTTCCGCAGTGTCCGTGGCGGAAAGCGGTTCCTGCGCGGAGGCGTTCCCTCCCCACAGCAGCAGGACTCCCAAGCAAATGTGTTTCAATATGTTTTTCATCTTCCTGATGATTATGTTGTTTGCCATGAAATAATTTGTATCTGAATGAAATAGTTTAGAAACTGTAGTCGCTGCTGCGGTCATACAGCCGGAGCATTTCGCTTATCAGTATGGTCTGGAAGTATTTCTGTGAAATCTTGTAATACCACAGGTAGTTTGCATCATACATGTGGGTGAAGCGGAAGTTCAGCGCGTCCGCCTCCTTGCGGCTGACCATCTTTGCGATGCTCCCCAGATGATCCTCGGGCATGAAGATGTAGTATCTGTCCGGGTAGGCTTTCTCGTCGAAGGAGGTGTACAGTATGTCCAGATAGACATATCGCAGGAAGCCGGGCGAGTAGGTGTAGTCGAACACATAGCTCTTTGGATGCAGCGTTCCGTTCATGTCATACCAGTCTGAATGGTAGCTCTTGGAGGACTTGTCATCGTAAATTGCGGTGGCGATGCCGTCGTTGGTGCTGTACTTGAAGTTGTTGAAATGCCACCAGTAGCGGCCCCATGCATAGTCTTTTATGTAGTATCCGTACTGGCTGACTTCACTCGGGAAGGAATAGCTCTTGCCCAATTTGTAGCTGCTGACATAGTAGCAGTACACCATTTTGTTGCTCATCTGGAAGAAGTGCGTAGGGATGTAGAGGAAGGGCACCTTGTAGGGGAATCCGTCCACGGTGAAGCACTTGTCGTAGTTTCCGTTCTTCTGGTAGTAGCGGAGGTAGTCCCATTTGTGGCTGTAGCCGCGTCCGGTGAACCAGCGGGCATACCTGTTGCACTCCTGGAAGAAGTTGAACAGCTTGTCCACATCGTCGCAGATGGCCGGAATCGCGTGGTCCTCCCAGTAGAACGTCGAAGCCCATTTGCGGTTGTCGTAGCTGGAGGAGGAGAATCGCACCTCGTCCACTCTCGGGATGGTGCCGTTGGTGTACAGGGTGATGATGGAGGGTGCGCTCCAATCCTTCACGTTTCCATAACTGTCGAAGGAGCACTCCGGGAAATAGCTGGCGGGCTGGTAGGAGTAGGCTCCGGAGGAGACCGGGCGGCGATAGTCGATGGCCTTGAACTTGTCGGAACTCTTCTTGAAGCCGGCGCTCAGCACATTCTGTGCAGCTGTGGCGTTGACCCCGCTGTTGTCCTTCCAGGTGCGCAGACTGTTGGACGGGCTCTTTTCCCCATAGAATGTGCATTCGCGTCTGGTGTTCTTGAAGGCGTTGCTCATCTTTACGAAATCGCCGGTCAGTACCTTGTGCCGGTAGAGCATCAGGTCGGTGGTGGCGCTCTTCTGCCGGTCGATGCAGAAATAGGCGATGGGCGGCAGGACAATGCCGTTGGCATACATCTCAGGGTCGTCAGTCTCGTAAGGCACAAACAGGGTCATGAACTTGTTCATGCTGACCGGACAGCTCTGGCTCACATCGGTCCTGGTCGTGATGACCTCCGTGCTAACAACGGCGGACGATGGGTAGGCGGTGAGCCATGAATTCAGTTTGGAGGCGTTTTGCGAAATCATGTCGCGGTAATTGCCGCTGACGGTGTGGAAATAGAGGGTGTAGATGGCGGTTCCGGACTGGTTGCAGAGCTTGAACTCGTTGAGCTGCGCCCGCTTGTACAGCATGGCCGTATCCTTGCTGCCATACGTGTTCTTATAGTCGGTCATGGCCTGGAACTGCTTTTTCTCCACATCGCTCAGCTGGTAAGTCTTCTTCTCCGTGTACCATTTTCCGTCCTTTTTCTTTTTTACGGTGGTGGAGCGGTCGTCGATGTACTTCTGCTTCTCCTGGTCAAGGTTCCGTTTCTTAAGCTCGTTCTTGTATTTGACGGAAGCCTGCTGGTTGGATATGCTGTTTTCGGCCAGCGCGGCCTGCTTGTTCTTCTTGTATTCCTCGCTGTTGACCATGATCATCTTGATCTTATAGTCGTAGCCGCTCTTTATGCTGCTCGGGAGGAACACCCGGATGCGCGGCAGTGAGCCGCTCTCAACATAGTCGAAATTGCATTCTGTGCCGGTCTGGCTGATTTCGCCGCCCTGCTTCACAAGGAAAATCCTCAACTCCTTGCCCTGCTTTTTCAGTTCGTTCTGGTTCAGCAGGTCCGGCCGCTTGTTGTTGAGGTAGATGTAGGCGGTGGAATGGCTCTTTCCGTCCTTGGAGCAGTAGGCTGTCGGGAATTCATTGAGCGGGAAAATGCAGTCCCCGTTGTATGGCCATGTGTAGACAACCTGCCCCTTCAGCGTGGAGGGTTTGGCCTCGGTCACAAAATAGAAGGTGGTGTCCGCGCTGTATGCCTTCGAGTAGCGTTTGGCGTTCTTGCTGGTCTGGCCGTCGTTGAATTCGGGGTCGTACCAGTCGCAGTAGTACTGGCTGTGGGTGGTCTTCTTCTTGAAGGTTGTAAGGTTGTAGGGGAAATCCGTCTTCGCGTTGGTCAGCTTGCTGTTGTAGATGCGCCATTCGAACGCGCGTGCCTTAAGCCTGACCTTGTTCCATCTCGAGGCAGGGAATCCGCCGTCTTCGTGTTCGAAGTAATAGACATTCTCGTCCCGCGTGCTGCGTTCAAATTCCATTTTCTGGTTTTTCCACGCCTTGTTCTCATATATCTGGTAGCTGATGTCGGGAGTCCACAGCACAAAGCGGAACCGACGTGCCTTGGCATCCTTCTCCTGTCCCTCCACAAGCACCACATCCTCGTCCCACGGCATGTTGGAGACAATGGCGCCGCGTGCGAATGGTGAGACGATGTTCGCCTCCTTGTTGGCATCCGCGTAGGTGAAGGCGGGGGAGACGTTCTGGAACAGCTTCACGTTGGCCAACGGGTCGTCAGCTCCGGGGATGCAGACATCGCCCGCTTTGAAGTCCACGCTGGTGCTGATCTTGCAGAGCCCGTTGAGCAGGCTCACTTTCAGTTTCAACAGGCCGTATGCCCATGTGGGGTTGGGGGCACCGCCCTCCAGCAGGGCGCCGATTCCGGCCTTCAGCAGCTCGATGTCGCCTTTCCAGAAACCGAGGTTCAGCCGCAGTCCGACCGAACCGGCCAACATCGCATACACGCGCCCCATGGCGTAGAAGTTGTTCTTGCCGATCTGGGAGTAGCCCGCGCAACCGCTGTTGCCCACATCCAGCAGGGCCACGTCGAAACCGAGCGAGGCCATGATTTTCACATAGAGCAGGAAGGAGTACTCCATCTTGGCCTTGAAGGTGGCACCCATGACAAAGCCGCCTCCGTCCTTGATGGAAATCATATTTGCATTGCTGATTTTCCGTGCATTATTCACCTTGTTCTCGGTCGTGCCCTGGACATCCTTCCCCTTGTCCTTCTTTCCGAAAAAGAACTCCTGAACCTCGTCGTCCAACGGCGGCAGGGAGTAGGCGAAGGAGTTGCCGGTCATCAGGTACATGGTGAAGGTGGCCTTGCTGGTGAGTATGTCCAGAAGGTTGCTGCTCATTTCAAAGCGCACACATTCGTCCGCATTGGGCTTGCCGATGCTGAAATACCAGTCGGTGGTGTTCTTCTTCTTGCGGGTGCCGTTCTTGACAGTGTCCTTTTTGTAGTTCATAACCTCAAGGTCGATTGGGACGTAGAGCGACATCTTCACGTCGAAGAAGTTGTTGTTCTTGCTGTCGGCACCCTGTTTGGCGGAACCCTTGTAGTCCTTGTCGGTCGGCAGGCTGATGCCGGTGGCGTTGGTGATGGCCGCCCCGCCGTAGGAGACCGATTTGGTCACCTTGTCCACAAAGTTGGGGACGGCGCTGCCGCCGGTGATGATGTTGGCAAGGGAGATGTCGGAGCTCACGCCCAATGAGAGGCGGAAGTAGTTGTAGGTTGCGGTCCGTTCGTAGCCGATGATGCCCTGTGCCTTCAGCAGGGCGTTGCTGTTGTTATTGCCGTCGCCGGCCGGAACATCCTTCTTGAATTTGGTCATGGCGTAGGCGGACACGTTCAGGAAGATGCCGGAGAAGTGCCCCTTGCTGATGCGCAGGGTGAGGTAGCCGTCCGCATTCAGCAGGTTCTCGTTGGCCATCGCCAGGCTAACGCCCGCCTTTGCCACCCAGCTGCCCTTGCTGGGCTTGAAGGCCATGCCGGTCGATTGTATCATGTTGCCGCCAACCGATTTCTGCGTGGTGCTGTTGAGCAGCTTCTTTGCGTCGAAGCTGGTGAGCGAGGTCTTGCTGTCCATGTTGTAGGCGAAGCCGCCGCCCAGTCCGGTCAGGTTGATGGGACCCAGCGGTATGCCGGTGCCGCTGAATTTGGCAGCGCCCTGAAAATACCACCAGTTGTATTTTGAGCCGTTGCTGGTGGAGGAGCCGAATCCGCCCTCCATATCCACGGTCACCTTGTCCATCATGGTGACGGCGAGCTTTCCGCTGAAGCCGTTGCCGTAGGTGGCGTCATTGCGGAAGAGGTAGAGCTTGCCCTTGAGGTGGAAGACGGTGAGGTCGGTGTTCAGCCCGATGGAATCGACTTCTCCGCCCACATTCGAGACCTCGAAGTCCTTTTTCAGGTTCACAACGCCCCATATCTTGAAACCGGCCTCCGCACCGATGGCGAAGGTCTCCTTCTCCTCGCCGCCAAGTCCGCCGAAGCCGATCTTTCCGGCGATGGCAATGCCGATCTTCATCTTTTTGGTGTCAACCATCTCCGTGTATGGTTCCATGGTCTTCAGGCTGAAACTGAAGCCGCCGAAGCTGCCGGAGGCTACCTCGCCGTTGCCGTCGGAGGCTGCGCCGCCCATGGTCTTCTGCGGCGATGCCCATGACCATTCACCGAAGTCCCATTCAAAGCCGGTTGTCTTCACACCCTTGTTCTCCGCCTTCTGGTAGTTGTAGTTGCGCATCCCCATGTGCTCGAACTTGACCAATGTGAAATTGACCGGCAGGTCGAGCTTGTTGAAGTCGATGTTGATCTTGCCGTTCATGGTCAGGTCGAACTTGGTCTGCTTCTCCTTGAATGTCTTATGTATGAGGAAGTGGGAGGATTTGCTGTCGAAGATGACGTTGGCCGCCCACAAATCCAGTTTCAGGATTGAGTCGTCCACGAAGATGGTGAAGTCGAGGCTGTCGTGGGCAACGGCGCAGTCGTAGTTGAAGTCCCCCTTGAACAAAGGCACCCCGAAGCGTCCCCGTACATGCCCCATCTTGTATTTGTTTTTCTCGAAGTCCAGCTGGACGGTGTCCAGTGAGAACTTCCATCCGCCGCCCTTGTCGGTCTCCGCCCGCAGTATGTCGCGGGCGAAGATTTCGGCGCTGAAGCCGTTCTTGTCGATGATAAGCCCGTTGGTGCCGAAGTGGATGCGGGTGCCCGGGTAGTAGTAGTGCGAGGAGTCGGTCAGAGTGCCGTTGATCCCGTACTTGTAAACCACCATCGAGTCCTTGGTGGCCTTGTCGTGGCCGGAGGTGTCCACAAAGGTGTTGCTGATGTCGTCGGAGAGGAACACCTCGCAAAGGTCCCAGTAGAATCCGGTCCATTCCTTTTTGCTGCCCTGGAGCTTTTCATTCTCCTCCTTTTTCTTTTTGTTGTAAGCCTCTTTTTCAGATGCAGACATCTTCTTTACCTTCTCCTCCTCGGCCTTTTTCTCTTCGGCGGTCATCACCTTCTCGCCGAAATAGCCGGCGGGGAACTTCACGTCGGCAGGGGTCCGCTTTTGGGAATGGTCGTAGTAGATGCCCTTTCCGGCGGGGTAGAAGGTGAATGTCTCGCAGCCGTCGATGGCGAAGGGATCCATGTTCACCTTGCCGTACCAGTCGCCCCAGGAGGCGAAGTTGGCGGTGATGCTGGCATATACCGGTTTCTTCTCCGGTATGCCGCTGGCCGGGTTGATGGCCATCAGCTCGCTGCCCATCTCGAACTCCAGCTGCACGTTCATCTCCTTGAATCCGCCGGTGTCCACCAGCAGGAAGGTGCCGTCCTTGGGCACGCCCAGTGTGGTGGCGCGGCGGAAGCGGGTCTTGTAGCCGTCGGTCAGGTCGATGTCGTAGTTCTGGGCAAGGAACATGTAGATGCCTTTGCCGCACTCCTTAAGGAATCCCTCGGGGTGCATGCAGACGTTAGTGGCGACCAATGGCACGTAGATCTTCTCCTCGTCGCTGTGGAATATGCCGAGCAGGTTCATTACAGCCGTGGTGGGGGAGAAATACATATTATTTATTGCCAGCATGAAGTAGTGGCTCTCGTTCATCATGTCGTCGCTGACGCGCAGCGGGAACGAAAGCACGCCGGTCGAGACGCTCTCGCCGCGTGCGGGGCCGGCCAGTCCGTTGATCTGGTTGGAATACTTCCCGTATTTTTCCAACAGCTTCTTGATTTCCTGCTCATCCTTCAGCTGGGAGGTGAGGCGGTTCTGCTCGTTGCTGCTCAAATTGTTGATGTCGATGCCCAAATCAAGGGAGGAGAGGTAGTCGATGGTGTCGGCTGTGCTGCTGACTGCAAAACCTTTGATCACCTCGTTGTTCTTGTTCAGTTTTATGGAGTCAACCCGCACTTTCAGCCAGCATTCCCCTTTGTGGAACGGCTTCCATACAATGTAGCCCTCGCCGGTGTAGGTGGAGTCCTTTTCGCAGAAGGTGGCGTTCTGCAGCACCAATGGGAACTGCCCGATTTTGAGCCGTGTCTTGTTTTTTATCAAATCCTTCACGTCGGGGGCGGCGGCCTTCCGCTCCTTGCCCTTCAGCGCATCGGGATGGCACTGGTAGAGGGAGTCCAGCTTGGCGGCATAATGCTTCTCGTCCACCAGTTTGAAGGTGGCGTACTGGGAACGCCCCTTGTTAACCATCAGGTATTTTTCGGGGCTGGTCACGCTTATGTCGATGTAGGCCACATACTGCTCCCCGATTTTGAGCGAATCCTTGAACAGGCTGTCCTTGCATTCGGTCTTGAGCAGGTTGGGGTAGAAGAGCAGGGTGTCCTTTATGGCCTTTTCGCGGGTCTTCCCCTTGGGCAGCTTGGCAATCAGCAGGTGGTACCTGACGGTGTCCAGTGCCGAGACGTTCTTGGCGCCCTTCCATGAGAATTTGAAGTCCTTGTATTTTATCACCTCCTCGATTTTGTTCCATGTTGTGTCCTCCGGATCCTTGTCTGTAAGGTCGACAGGGAAGAGGAACTGCGGCGGCAGCAGCTTGGTGAGCGCACCGCTGTCAATGCCCCATTGGAAAATGATGTGGGAGGAGAAGGTGGTGTTGCCGACCATCCCGACAATGCTGTCCCTGCTGCCCGAGTTGCTGCCGAGGGTGTCGGAGAGGTTGGGCACTGTGATGGTTTTGGCGTAGTTGTAGTCGACGGTGGTCAGCAGCCGGACAACATACTGGCTGCCGCTTTTCAGACTCTTCTTCCAGCTTTCAGCATCGGTTTCAATCAGTGTGGTGTAGGAGGCGGGGTAGTTCGGGCGCGTGCGGTTGAAGCTCTTTTTCATCAGTGGCTTGCCGGCGTAGGAGAGGCTCACATCGCCGCCTGCGTATTCGTAAAGCTCCAGCACATATTTCACATGCTCCACGGAGTCGCCGCGCAGTGGCATCCAGCCGAAACGGAGCGTGGCGGTGTCGGGCAGCTTGTAGAAGGTGTTTTCAACGAAGGGATATTCTTTTTTGCTGCTTGGCTCGTAGTTGGCTTCGTCGCTGAACTGCTGCCTCACCTTTTCGATTGTCTTCTTGTCCTTGCCCGGGTTCACCATGTAGGGCTGCCGCAGCTGTGCCAGCACCTCGCTCCGGTTGTCCTTCGACTCGCTCTTGAATTTGCTTCTCCCGGGCTGCGACCTGTTCGGCCGTGTTTTGCTCTCGCCCCAGGTGAAGGCTATGATCTGGCTCACCCCGTTGTTGCCCAGTTGGGCGGTGATGTTGCTGTTCCTCGGCACCGCCTCCACCACGGCGGCGTAGGAGTGGCCAATCTGAAGCCGGAAGTGTCGGTTGGCAATCGTGTCATGGGTGTAGTACAGCTTGGTGCCTGTGCGTACTGCGGCCATCACCTGGTTGTTCTTTATGGCGGTCTGCACATTCTGGCTTTCGCCGATCTCAACTATTTTGAGTATATATGTGAAGTCGTTCGGGGAAAGGCAGTTGGAAATCACGCCGGTCCAGCGGAAGTTCAGGTTGCGGGTGGGTGTCAGCACGGTATACTGGCTGCTGTTCCGTATGTTGGAGGTGAAGTTTGCGGTTGTTGCGGTCCGTTCGAGAAACCCCTTGGTGTAGTTGTTCTGCATGGGGTTGCTGTTGCTAAGGTTGCCGGGACCCTGCCCTATGAGGGGTGAGGTGAACTCCGGCGCGGAGCCGCTGTAGCAGATTGTGAAGCGGCAGCACTGGGTCTCGCCTGCCCGGATGGGGTTCGTGACCTGCTGCTGCCACCGGTATGGGGTTACACAAATCTCGTAGTTCCCTTCTGGCAAAAGCAGCGCCTCCCTCCATGTGATGCCGGACAGTTTCAGCTCGCTGCCGTTGATGTGTCCGAAGAGCCTGTCCGCGTCCGCACGTGTAATCTGTTTTGTCTCGCCCGGTGAAAGGCTGAGTGGCTGCATGGGCGGACGGTCGGTAGGTGTGGCCAGGTTGAACTGCTTTCCCGACGCGCTGTAGTCGCAGTGGATGGTGAAGCCGAAATAGACCTCCTGTTTCTGGCTTGAGGTGTTTGTCACCAGAATGTTGAAATACTTCAGAGGATTTTCCGTATATGCCACTCCTGAGGAGGGGAAGTTCCTCACCTTGGGTGTGACGGTCACATTAACCTGCGCCTGTGCGCAGTAATGCAGGCAGGCAAGAGTTATACATACACAAAGGGTGAATATTCTTTTCATATATCTGTAGCTTTTTGGTTCTATCTGTTATTTTTCTTTTCCAGTTTGGAGGCCCTTTTTGCCAGTTTCTGCTCCTTGCTCTTCTTTTTTATCAGTTCCTTCCCGAAGGAATAGGAGTAGGAGAAGGTGAGGCGGAGGTCAAGGTCGGTGGCGATGCGCTGCCCGATGATGACATTGTCGCTGTAGTTGCTCAGTGAGAGATATAGCGAGGCGTTGTGCTTGCGGTTAAGGCTGAAGCTGCCGCCCAGACTGTTGCTGATCGAAAAGTTGTTGTTAACACCCTCGTCTAACTGGATGTTGTAGCCGACCGAACCGTTGTAGTTGACCGACAAGTCCTTTTTCTCGTCAGAGAGAATGGAGTAGTTGCAGCCGTAGCCGATTGAGTGGGTGTTGCAGTTGCCAATCTCCGCCGCCCTGGATTGGGAGTAATCGTAGCTGGCATTCAGCCCCAGCTTGATGGCTTCAATGGTTATGTCATAGCCGAGCCCGAAGGTGGTGGTCTTGATATCTAAAGGAATATAGTATGCCCTGTTCAGGTTTGCATTCTGGACATAGTTGAAGTTCAGGGAGATGTCGTGCGTGTTCCTGCCTGAAATGGTGAAGACGGGCGAGATTGACAGCGTGTGCGCTATCTGGTCGATGCGGATGCTGTCGGGGGCGATGCAGGTGCCGTTGAGCATATCCTGCTTTATGCCGTTGTAGTTGGCGTTGAATGAGAACCAGTCGCATGGGTTGTCAGTCCAGTTTGCGGTGTAGGTGAGCACGCGGTTGGTGTACATCTGCCTTTGGTTCAGGTTGTCCTGCTGCCCGTAGGCGATAAGCGACAGGTTGGAACGGCCCTTGAAAAGCCTGAAGTTGGTTGTCGCGCCCACGCTCTGGCTGTTCTGGCTGAAATAGCCCGCGCCGAGCGATACATAGTCAGGTTGGATAAAACGGTAGCTCAGGCTCCCTCCGAAGGCTTTGGCGTTGAAATTTACTGCGGCGTCACCGGCGAAGCGCAGTATGGAGCTGGTGCGCACCCCGTACAGCGGCTCCAGTTTGGTAAGGATGTTCGTGTTCTCCCCAAGGTCGAGCAGATTGTCCTGCTTGTTGTCCGTGTAGAGGCTTGCCCCGATGTTGGCGGTGAAGGCCACCCATTTGCCGATTGAAATGCGTCCTGAAAGGCCGAGTGCAAGGTTCTCCTTCTGACGGATGGAATCCCTCCATTCCTCAGGGAGCGTCTTTTCCGCATCCTCCGCCTTCAATAGGCTGAAATCGATAAAGTTGCGTTCGCTCCCGAGACCCAATTTGACCCCGTAGGCGTTGCGCCGGTATTGCGGCAGGTTGCCCTCCGGCACGTTCAGGCCGAGCAGCGAGTCGCGCAGCCGCTGGAATGCGGTGCGGTCGTCGTAACCCCTGATTTTTGTCGCCTGGTTCAGCAGTCCGCCGAAGGCCGCCGCCCTCAGCACCTTCCCCTGATATTCCGCGCCGAGGCCAAGAAACTGGAGCCCGGAATAGGTGTAGTTGGAAAAGTGCATGCTGCTGCTTCCGACATGCAGCCTGAAGCGGTTCCATGTCGGCGTGAAGCCGAGCGAAAGGGTGGGCATCTGCGGATAGTCGAACGAGGTGGTGTTGTTGGTCAGGTAGAAGGAGAAGGGCAGCTCAAAACTGTAGAATGAGAGGTTGAGGTTTGCGTACAGTGTGGATGAGAATGGGGTGGAGTTCGGCTGGAGCGAGTTGTACGATAGCCCCAGATGCGTCCCAACCTTTCCCGACACCACGACAGGGTCGGCTTCCCTGACCGATTCCACACGGTCGCGGATTTGGGCGTTGGTTTCAGGACAAAGAAAAATGAGCGCCCCGACGGCCAATGTACCTCCGATTAAGTTTCTGATTGTATATAAAAACCTCATTATAAAAGCAAATATTGATACGGGTGCCGAAAATAATCCAAAGTGCAAAGATAATAAAAAAACTTTTTGAATAGTCGTGAAAAATGAAAAATGTGCTGAAATAGTTATCGTATTGAAAAAAGTCGTATATTTGCTTTTTCATTCTTGGAATGGTAAAATATTTATTTGTAGCTATTTGTAATTATAAAAAACAGACAATCATGTGGAAAAATACCCTTATGCTCCTGTTGCTCTCCTGCTTCATGCCGCTATTGCAGGCCCAATACCGTGTGATTCCCGTGCATCGTGGGGATACGCTGACAGCCCGTCTGTCCGAGGGTTTTTTCTATTCGCTTCCGCGTAACTACTTTGAGGTGAGTGTCACGCTTTGCAAGACCAACCGCTATCCCGGCCCCTTCGCCGAGTATGCCGAGCGGATGCTTGGACTTTCCGGCGCCATCATGGAGCCTTCGGTCGAATATGCCGTCAAGAGTGTCCATGTAAGGCTGATGGCCGAAAGCGACACGGCGCAGCAGTATTTTGTGGAATATCCTAAGAAGGGTGAGACCCTGCCTGTAATTTGGAGCCAGCCTGCCGTGGTTACTGAGGGCGGCATCGGTTTTCCGAGCCCCAACGCGCAGGCGCGTGCGCAGTTCGAGATGTATGACAACTACACACTGGTCGAGAAAGTCGACACTGTATACGAGCAGCGGATGGTCGATTCCGTGCCGGTGATGGTGCCGAAAATCCGGAAAAAGCTGGTTGAGAAAACCACCGCTCAACGTGCCGAGGAGGCTCTGGCGAAAATCAAGTCCATCCGCGAGGCGCAGTGGCTTCTGCTGACCGGCGACCATGAGGTTGATTTCTCCCATCTGGAGCAGATGCTCTCCGAGCTGAAGAAGGAGGAGGAGACCTACCTGTCGCTCTATTCCGGCTTCTCCGTTACGGAGGAGGAAGAGGTGGTCTTTGCGGTGCGGCTTCCCGCAGACAAGCGTGACGGCTACCTGATTCCGCTTTTCACCTTCACGCCGGATGAGGGGATTGTGCGCGGCATCGCCGCAAAAAAGGAGGGTGAGATATACCAGCTTGCACTGGACAACTGCCACTACACTGACGCCCCGGCAAACATGTCGGAGCAGCGGCTGCAGCAGCGGAAGAACCGCAACCGTAGCCTCTACTGCCGTGTGCCGGAGTACTATTCGGTCGTGCTGATGCGCTCATCCCGCGTCATACGTGAGCTTGGTGTGATGCCGATAAGCCAGTTCGGCTTCGTATGCCCGCTTCCCGCACGCACACGCACGGTGGAGCTTGACCCTCTGACCGGCGCGCAGTGTGACATAATACTTTCAGAAAAAAAATAACACATTAAATATTAGTATCATGGTATCGTACAAAGAATTGGGTTTAGTTAATTCCCGCGAGATGTTTCAGAAGGCGATGGCCGGAAAATATGCCATTCCCGCCTTTAATTTCAACAACATGGAACAGCTTCAGGCCATCATAATGGCTTGTGTTGAAACCAAGTCGCCTGTGATCCTGCAGGTTTCCAGCGGCGCACGCAAGTATGCCAACCAGAATCTGCTGAAAAACATGGCCAAGGGTGCCACGGAGTATGCCCATGAACTGGGTTGCGACATTCCCATCGTGTTGCATCTGGACCACGGTGATTCCTTTGAACTCTGCAAGTCCTGCATCGAGACAGGTTTTTCATCAGTCATGATTGACGGTTCGCACCTGCCTTATGAGGAGAACATCGCCCTGACCCGCAAGGT
>DBYD01000050.1:1743-2123 GCA_002309855.1 Bacteroidales bacterium UBA1195 | reverse complement strand
GGCGAGCTGGGCGTGCTGGCCGGCATTGAGGATGAGGTCAGTGCCGAACATCATACCTACACACGTCCGGAGGAGGTTGAGGATTTTGTGAAGCGCACCAACGTGGATTCGCTGGCAATCTCCATCGGGACCTCACACGGGGCCTTCAAGTTCAAGGTGAAACCGGGCGAATCGATTCCGCCGTTGCGTTTTGACATCCTTGAGGAGGTTGAGAAGCGGATTCCGGGCTTCCCCATCGTGCTGCATGGAGCCTCTTCCGTACCGCAGGACATTGTCGCTGAAATCAACAAGTATGGCGGTGACATCCAGAATTCTGCCGGTGTGCCTGAGGAGCAGTTGCGCCGTGCCGCCACTTCCGCCGTCTGCAAAATCAACATCGA
>DBYD01000050.1:0-1719 GCA_002309855.1 Bacteroidales bacterium UBA1195 | reverse complement strand
GTGCTGACGGAAAAGCCGGGAGAATTTGATCCGAGAAAATATCTCGGCCCCGCCCGTGAAAAACTGAAAGAGCTTTATATCCATAAAATCAATAATGTGCTGGGCAGCGCCAACCGCGCCTGACCTGTAGTGTGGAGATTTTGCCGATGAATCCGTTCCAAAGGCGATATTTCACAAAGATGCTGCGGCAGCAGCCGGCACCGCGTCCGAGCGAGGCGGTGCCGAGGCTGTCGGAGTGCGGGTGCATCTGCCTGCTCTGCCGTTACACCTCCGAACCTGAAATGCTTCGGGACTGGGAGGTGATAAAGGCCTTCCATCAGGATTTCCAGATGGTGCTCTTTTATGAGGGCAAGCCGTACCAAGGTTTGATATTCAATAAATTGAATGTGATTCCCTTTGCCGCCTCCAATTTTAACTTTTTCGGAAGGGTGCCGGCCGATGCGCTGGACAAGGTGTTGTCGAGGCATTACAGGCTGATGGTGAATACGGTTACCGGTATGGATGACCGTATAGCTATGCTTCACCGCTGGATTCCAGCCGATTTCAAGGTCGGGCGTGACGACGCATACGGCAATCTCAATGATTTGAGCCTGATGCTTGATGAGGAGGCGGATCTGCGTGCCTACCTTGACAATGTGAAGGCCTATCTTGAACGGTTGAACGGATAAGCGGAGGCGGCCGGATGGCAGGTTCGCCGTCCGTCTCCGGAATATGTTTTCCGAATCTGCATGAAAGGAGAAACCATGTTGAAAAAATGTTTTTTAGGTAGTTGTCTGCTGCTGGCGGTCATCTCTGTTTCCGCCCAGCCGAAGTTTTTCCCGCACAACAGCCAGCTGGAACGCTGGTATATTGAGCGTCCGCAGGCGGATCTGCGCGGAGCCGCCCTTAGTGTGATGTCCACGCCCTCCATAGGTAAGCTGATGGGCGACAACGGTGTGAAGCCGGACGATCTGGTCTGGAACTTCCATTGGATCGATTTTGACCGCAACGGCTGTCCGGACCTGATTTTTCAGGGTAAGATTGGGGACAAGCAGCGCACCTTCATTTTCCGTAATTTGGATGACAGCGCATTTGTTCCGGCAATGGAGGCTGACGGTGAAATTATCCTGGCCAACCGGCCGGAGGATATGAGCACCTTGGCAATATCCGTATGGAACAACAGCTGCTGCGGCGACCGTGTGAGCAGCCATTCCCGCTGGGCCTGTGTGCAGGCCAACGGAACCGCCTTCATGCAGCGTCTGGACATGGGGCTGGTCTACGACCACACGATGTTGCCGGATGCCGGCAGCCAGTGTCTGCCCAAGGCGCGTTTCGTGACCGTGAACTACGGCTCCCTGCTCCGCATGACCCCGTTCATCGACGATGAGACCCCGTATGACGGCCTGCACGGCTGGAAGGGGAACTTCATTGTGAAGTACATGGAGGGTTCAACCGGCACCATTTTTCACCAGATAAAGGACAAGTCCGGAACTGTCTGGTACTTTGTGCGTATGGATAATTCGGTCCACCGTATGCTGCACAGCGACCGCTTCAAAAACAGCGAGGAGGTGGAGCAGCCGAACCAGTATTACTATTACGGCTGGATCCACTCAGGCAACGTGAAGCTGCTGGAATAATTTTTTTCAGCACAAACGTCGTTCCATATCCAAAAATTGATTACTTTTGCATTTCCTTTCCCGGAGGGGTCAGGAAGCGGTCCCTTAGCTCAGTTGGTTAGAG
>DBYD01000035.1:2753-78594 GCA_002309855.1 Bacteroidales bacterium UBA1195 | reverse complement strand
TATTAACTTTTTAAAGTAGATTCAAACATGGAAGAAAAAATCCTTACTTGGAAAGAGTTAAAAGATGAAAATCCTTGGGGTAAGGAAATATTTAACATTGACACAAATGATCCAGCTGCAATGAGAGAACTAATAGACAAAATTTGTAGCGGAAAAGGAAAATTCGTTTACTCAAAGGATAAAGAACAGATTGATGAAAAGCAATTTGAACTTTCGTTATTGCCAAAACCTTATCGTGGAAATCTAAAAGATCCGAAACTTGTCATCTTGAGCCTTAACCCAGGTTATAATGAACGGGTGAAAACGAAACTGTTTAAGTTGCTTGAATTTGAACGTCAAAAAGAATTCATTAAATTATCCAAGCAAAACGCTTGGTTAGAATCCAGATATATAATATCCCCCAAAAGTGATGTGGACGATGTTATGGACAATGGGTATTGGTCAGACCGCTTATCAGAATTAAAAAATGATGGTGCGGAGTTATCGCGGATAGGTTTGATACAATTTGTCCCTTATGCATCGGAACACTTCGGTTCATGGAATAATAAGAAATTAAAAACACAAGAATTCACACGAAAAATTATCATGCGCCTTTTACAAAAAAAGGACACTATTTTTCTTGTAATGCGGTCAAGGGACAAATGGAAAAAACTGATTCCGGAAATGGATAACGAAGAATACAAGGGTCTATTTCTATATAATAAGAATCCTCGTTGCCAAATGTTGTCAAAAAACAATTTAAAGGACAATTACGGGATAATTTGTAAAAAACTAAAGAATTAATCCCCGTGTTCCAATACATCCCCGATGCCTCCCATTACACCAAAGTCCTTTCGCTTTGCGAAAAGGTTAGGCATGACCTGTGGATTGCCACTGCGGACCTGAAGGATTTGTACGTTGAGGGTGGAAGGGAGGCGGTGCCGTTCCTTTCGGTGCTTGACAAGCTGACAAAACGTGGCGTGGAGGTGCGGCTGCTGCACGCCAAGGAGCCTGGCGAAAACTTCCGTGCGGACTTCGACAAATACCCTGGGCTCTGGAGCAAACTGGAACGGCGCCTCTGCCCGCGTGTGCACTTCAAAATCATGATATTCGACTGTGCCACCGCCTATATCGGCTCCGCGAACCTCACGGGAGCCGGCATGGGCATGAAGAGTGACGGCAACCGCAACTTCGAGGCGGGCATCCTCACCGACGAGCCTTCGCTGGTGGACGCCGCCGCCGACCATCTTGACAGCGTATGGCAGGGGCAGCGGTGTGCCAAATGCAGGCGGAAGGCCTTCTGCGGGGACAGGATTTCAAAGTGAAAACCAAAGGCGTGTCAAGTTGCGGCACGCATATTGTCGCAAAATTTTTATGCGTCTGCATGAAAAATGAATTGGTTTTTTGTGGATATTTGCAAATTGATTTTATTTCTATAAAAAATGTATACTGTATTGATATGAAGGCAACATTTGACCGGTCCAAGCATGTCTTCCATTCGGAAGCGTTTGCAGAAATCATTAAAGATACCATTCGTTTCTTTAATGGAACCCCGGTTCATCAGTTGCCGCCTCCCGAGAATTTTGTAGGAGCGGGCGTTTATGCCCTTTATTATATAGGAAAAAGTCCTTATTACAAACATCTTTATGAAGTCAACAGGCTTAACTTTGTACAGCCTGTCTATGTTGGTAAAGCGGCTCCAAGAGGGTGGAGGCAAGCAAGGCTTCAGCAAGCTTCGAATGAATTGTACTCTCGTTTATGTGAACATAATAATAGCATTTGCCAAGTGTGTAATCTGGATATTGATGATTTCAGGTGTAGATTCATGATACTTGAAAATGCTGCAGTTGACATGATAGGAACTGTTGAAGCATCGTTAATCAGACAATATGTTCCCATATGGAACAGTTGTATTGATGGATTTGGAAATCATGATCCGGGAAGCGGCAGATATGATCAGGCAAAATCGGATTGGGATATTTTGCATCCTGGCAGACGTTGGGCGGACAATTTGAAAGGCAACCATCCATCATTGGAAGAGATAAAAGTAAAGGTATTGGATTATTATGATGAAAAGCATTGAAATTTTTTCAGGTGCTGGTGGCATGGCGAAAGGACTGGAACTGGCCGGAAGTAAGCACGAGGCTTTTATAGAATGGAATGCCGATGCTTGCAATACCCTTCGTGTGAATTATGGGGAAAATCTTGTCCATGAAGGTGATATTCGTCAGTTTTCGTTTGATGATTATAAAGACAAATGTGTTGATATCATTGCGGGTGGTCCTCCATGTCAGCCATTTTCATTGGGTGGAAAAGCAAAAGGCTCTAATGATGAACGTGATATGTTTCCTGCTGCTATTTCTGCCATCAGAACTTTGATGCCCAAGGCTTTTATCTTTGAAAATGTCAAGGGGCTGCTTAGGGAGTCCTTTTCCGAATATTTTCATTATATCCTGCTTCAACTTACTTATCCTGAAATAATTCTAAACTCCAATGATTGGAATGATAATTTGTCCCTTTTGAAAAAAATAGATAGGGACAATGACTACAAAGGCATGAGATATCAGGTGTCATATAGGCTCATAAATGCTGCGGACTATGGCGTTCCGCAAAAGCGGGAAAGGGTAATTATTGTCGGATTTAGAGGTGACTTGAATGTAAATTGGTCATTCCCAAAAGAAACCCATAGTGAGGATGCATTACTATGGGACAAGTATGTGACTGGGAACTATTGGAACCGTCACAATCTTGGAAATCCAGACAAAAAGGAAGTTTGTGAAGCAATAAGGGCCAAACTTTTTGAAAAATATGGAATGTTCCCTCCCGAATTGAAGCCCTGGAGGACAATGAGGGATGCGTTTGAAAATCTTGGTGAGCCAAACGGACATGGGGAACATAGTCTTCGCAATGGTGCCAGAACCTATCCTGGGCATACTGGCAGTGACATTGATGAACCATCCAAAACCATCAAGGCAGGAGCACATGGTGTGCCTGGAGGTGAAAACATAGTTCGTTTTACAGATGGGTCAATCCGCTATCTTTCTGTTCTGGAGGCCAAGCGTATACAGACTTTCCCCGATGACTATGTGATAACAGGCGCATGGACTGAAGCTATGCGCCAACTTGGAAATGCAGTGCCTGTTCGGTTGGCTTACATTGTTGGAGATTCGGTTATGCGGGCAGTCAAACAATCATAAATTACACCAAAGTCCTTTCGCGTTGAGAAAAGTTTGTAGTTGCCGCCGACCATCATGACAGCGTATGGCAGGGGCAGCGGTGCGCCAAATGCAGGCGGAAAGCCTTCTGCGGGGACAGGATTTCAAAGTGAAAACCAATGGCGTGTCAAGTCGCGGCACGCCTTTTTTATTGGACAAACGACATTATGCCGTACTTTTTCATAGCCATGCGCTAATTTTGCAAAAAACAAAGCAATGGATTATTGTGTTCAGATTTTGATTATTTTTGCAGCTGTAAACTTAAAAAATGAATTAATATGAAATTTTCTGAAGACCAAATTGTTATCTGCAAATCCGAGGATCGTAAGACCGCTATTGACGTGTGGTTGGAAAATGAAAGTGACGTTATTTCCAGTGTGGTGGCCGATAAAAGTGTATTATGAAGGAATTGATGATACAAGATATAGAGACAATGGTCCATTGCAGCGAGAGTCGTGTGATGGAGGTGAAGGAGACTACTGGCGAGCTGGCAAAAGGAATGCAGTCTGGATGTGCTTTCCTGAATACGGAGGGCGGATGGCTGTTCTTTGGAATCCATCCAACTAAGCTAACCATACTCGGTCAGAATGTGACAGACCGCACTCGTCAGGAGATAGCTTGGGAAATGTGCAAATTCGCTCCGGCAATAGATTTGTCGGCAAATTATATTCCTGTGCCGGGAAGGGATGGGAAATTCGTGATATCCATTTATTTCCCTGCACCTCTTTATGACCGGACTCCTTATACTTACGATGGAAAGCCATACTACAAGGTGGAGAACACGACAAAACCTATGCCACGTGAAATGTATGACGAGCGCATCAGGCTTAGTAGCCCTAAGAAATTCAGTTGGGAGCAGATGCCATGTCCGGAGGCTACGATTAAGGATATAAAAGTGGATACGCTGAAAATGGCAATTAATAAGGGTGTTAACAAAGGTAGAATTCCTACTAGTGCTGTTTCAGCTCGTTCGACAGTGGATAAATTGCGTCCGTTCAATGTGCTGACTATAAAGGATGGTATGACTAATGGTGCCATGGTGCTGTTCGGCAAGAATCCGACAAGGCTGTTTACGCATTGCAAGATTAAATTGGCAAGGTTTGAGGGTGAAAACATGGACAGGTTTCGGGATCAGCTTGTAGTTGAGGCTAATTTGTTTGAACAACTTCAGTCCGTTGAGGACTTCTGCCGCAAGCATATGTTCCTGTCGGGCAATCAGGATGATTTTGACAGTAAAAACGAACTGACGGTTCCTCTTAAGGTGATACGCGAGGCTGCGCTGAATCTGTTGGCTCATAGGACATGGTGGAACGAGTCAAGGGTGCCAAGTGTGAACATCTTTGATGACCGGGTGGAGTTTATGAATCCTGGGGCGTTTCCTCCCGGAACCACACCGAAGGATTTCCTGAGGCGTCCGCATTCGGAACCTGCGAACGAGAAGATTGCCACGGCTCTGTTCAAGGGTGGCGAGATGGAGGGATGGGGTAGAGGAATCCCGGATATTTTCGTTTTTTGTAAGGAGGCCGGTCTGCCTGAGCCAGAGTTTGACTTTATTTCAAATTATGTGTGCCTGACAATAAGGTTCAAGTCACCTCTTAGACCATATGTAAGTTGGGATTACTATAATGGTGTTAATGGTGATGCGGGTAGTCCTGAAAATGGTCTTGTAAATGGTCTTGTAAATGGTCCTGTAAATGGTCCTGTAAATACTCTTGGTGGTAGTCTTAAAGATGTTTATATTATCGTACTAAAGAATCCAGGAATAAAAATCAGGCAGATAGCAGAAAAAAGGGGAAGGTCTGAATCGACGGTAAAGAAGCAGTTGACTAAATTGCGAAAGATGAACCTTATCGAGTATCGCGGGTCGGACAAGACGGGTGGATATTATCCTTTGAATAAGTGAATGGTATGAGATTCGGGAAACAACGTCAGTATTAGTGAATTTTAAGAAACAATCTTTTTCAGGCTGCAAAGGTAATCGAAATAACAATATGGATTCAAACAATTTAAAATAAAATTTACATCGGTTGACTACGCCGTACTTTTTCATAGCCATGCGCTAATTTTGCAGCTGTAAACATATATCAACAAAAAAGTAGAGTTATGGGCAAGCTGTTCAAAAGGTCAGGAGAGAGGAATGTGAGAATTCCAGGCGGTTCAAAGGTCAAGGTGATTGGTGTGGGCTGCGGAGGTTGCAATGTGGTCAATTATATGTACGCCAACGGATTCAAGAATGTGCCGTTCGCCGTGTGCGACATGGATGCGGCGGTTAAGGAGCGTTCCGAAATTCCGGAAAAACTGCTGCTCGGCGATGATGGGCTGGGTGCCGGGAACAATCCGGCAAAGGCTGAAAGTGAGGCGGAAAAGAAAATCACGGAGATACGCGGTTTGTTGGCGGACAGTCCGAAGGTGCTGTTCATCGTCTCCTGCATGGGCGGGGGCTGCGGCACCGGTGCGGCTCCAGTCATAGCCCGCGAATCGCGTAAGATGGGCATAACCACCGTCGGCATTGTGACCATGCCGTTCGATTTCGAGGGGGAGCATAAGCGGGAACAGGCTTTCGCAGGCGTGCGGAATATGTCAAAGCAGACGGACGCGCTCTTCCTCTTTAACAACCAGTTCATTCTGCGCAACTACAAATATCTGACTGTCAACAAGGCATTTTCCAAGGCCGATGAGCTGATGGGCGGGGTCACGGAAAACCTTATCGGGTTCATGACATCGTTCAAAGGTGCACCACGGAACGAACCGGGCTTGAAGGCGTTTTTCAGAAGGTTGTTCGGACGGTAGTGGTGTGGTGAATTTTATGCAATTTTGGAATCCGATGGCAAAATTACATAAAATTTGGATACGGAAAACATGGTTGTGGAATTAATTTTGCCGCACGCCTTTGCATGCGGTTTCAGAACAGGCAGTCCAATGTCAGGCTCCGCTGGATTCGGTTGGAATATTCGTTGCTTTTCAAACCGTAGGTGGTGACCATCGTCAGGTGTGGCGTTTTACGGCTGTGGGTCTCTTCAATGAAAGCCTGTACCTTTTCACGCAGTTCCTGGTCGTATGCCTTGGTGATGGTGTATTCCGCATTGGAGTATTTCATTTCGCAGATGTTCACAATCCTGTCAGCGCGGTCTATGACCATGTCAATCTGGTGTGCCGGAGAGGATTCCATGCTCCGCCACGGGGCGATTTCGGTATGCACCCCGCTGATTCCGAGAGCTGCCTTGATTTTGTCGGAATGCTCGAAACATACATTTTCGAAAGCGAATCCGCGCCATGCGTTGAGCTTGGGCGACAGCAGGTTGTCCTGCCAGAAAGTGGGTGACAGGTTTTTCACATTTTCAATGAATTTAAGATAGAAGAGGCAGAAATTGTCGACAAGTTTGTAGCATTGCTGCCGGGTTGAACGGTTGTATGGTGTGTAGTCGGTAATGAAATCGCTGGCTTTGAGCGATTGCAGCAGTTTTGTCAGGCCGCCGCCGTAGGGTATCCCAGTCTTTTCCGCTATCTCCTTTCTTGTGAAGCCTTCACGCCGGTCTGCAAGCAGGCGCACCACCTTTATGCAATCTTCATGGTTGGTGAACAGCGAGGCGAACAGCCGCTCAAATTCGTTCCGCAGCTGGGCGTGTTTGTCGAAGAAAAGAATGTCAATGTTCTGCGCAAGGCTGTTCCCCTTTTGCAGACCGTCCATGTAAAACGGGATGCCTCCCATGATCATATGGCATTGCAGCTGGTCATATCGGTCCATGACGATGCCCTTTCTGCGGTAATATTCCTCACATTCGGACAGTTTGAACGGTTCAAGATGGATTTCGCAGGTTACACGGTCATAAAGCCCGCCTTTGTTGTTGATGAGCCGGTCCTCCATCCATGAGGTTGCGGAACCGCAGACTATCAGCATGATGTTTTTCTGCGCTGAGGCCCAGCCGTTCCAAAAATGTTCAAAGGCGGTCATGAATCCGGATCTTTCGGTATCCATCCATGGCAGTTCGTCAATGAACACCACGCAGCGTTTTTTGCGGATGTGCATTTTCAGCAGTCCGGTGAGCATGTCAAAGGCTTCCAGCCAATTGTCAGGTGTTTTTTCAATTGTGGCGCCGAATTGGCGCATCGAGGATGCGAATCCCTGCAACTGCAACCCTAATGTGGTGAACTTTCCGTTTTCTGTTTCGATGGGGGAAAGCCCAGTATGGTAGAAACACCATTCCTCCTGATAAAGTTCCCGTATGAGAAATGTCTTGCCGACCCTTCTTCTCCCAAATATGGCAACCAATTCGGATTTTCCAGACAGGTAAACCTGTTCCAATCTTTTTATTACAGATTGTCTTCCAATAATATTCATTGTTAAACTATTCAAATTAATTTTGCCGCAAATATACAAAAAATATCAATTCCGGCAAAATAAGTCCAGCTATTTTGCCGCAATTGCACCAAAAGCACCGTTTCCGGCAAAATAAGGGGGGGGAGAATATTAATAACTTTTTTCGAAAATTTTAACAAATTTTAACAAAAATTCCCCTTCCGTTTTCGCCGAAATGCTGTACCTTTGCAGAAAATTTTAAAACATGAGTTATTATGGAAACATTAAAGGAAAAATTGACAAATCCATTTGATGGATTAAATGGGGATCCGCATGAATTTCAAAAGAAGTGCGCAGAAATTGCGGAGGATTTGTTTAAAAACTACTGCATTGAATGTGGCGCAATTAAGTATTATTTTGCGGAAATAGAGTTTTATTATTATGATAAAGACAATTTTAATCAAAAATGGAATGAAAAAACTTACCCCCGAACGAACAAAGATGCTGGCACCTTATTCTTTCATTATAGCGGTGTTGATGTTTGTTTTGATAGTAAGTTTGCAGATGGTAAGTTTGGAGGAATTTTGATTCGAAGTTTGAAAGATAGTCAAGGAAGATATATTACAGGACCATCTGTATGTATGCTTGAGCTGTTGAATGTTTGTATTGAACAGAAAGCTATGCTTGAGTTAAAAGAAGATAATGGAAATATGGGAAGTGAACTCTGTAAAAATCCGATGGAAAGATATGGAATTACATATAAAGAAAAAGATCTAAAAGATGTGCCATTGTGTTTTTATGATCAGAAATTATTTGAAAAATATACATGCAAAGATAATTGTAAAGAAAAATTTGAAAATGCAACTTGGGATTATGTAAAAAAAACGCCAAAGAGTATAACAAGGTATTATAAAAGATTTTGCAAATGACCACCGATTCCCTCACCAACACCGTCTATTTCTCCGGTATGTTGCCGGAGAAATGCCCTCAGCTGAATGCGCAAATCACGGAAGTGTTGCGGAACCACGGCATTCCGTACAGCTATCTTTCTGAAACTAAAGACATCTGGTGTCGCGACTTCATGCCCATACAGGTTGAAGAAGAGCGTTTGGTGTTTTACAAATATACACCAGATTATCTGCAAGATACGGCTTATCATCGTCGTCTTCAAACCGACCCCGAAAAGGTGTTCCTTGCGGAAGAAAACCATTTTGGCGGTATGCTCAAATTCCGCAAAGACATTGACCTCGTTCTTGACGGCGGCAACGTGGTGAAGTGCGGCGACACCGTTGTGATGACAGACAAGATCTTTGTGGAAAACAATGACAAAAGCACTGCCGAAGTGGAGAGGATTCTGCGCGACGCCTTCCGGTGCGACATCCTGTTCTTGCCGTGGGACGGTGAAAGGTATGGCCATAGCGATGGCATTTTACACTATGTTGGCGAAGGGAAAATCCTGCTGACAAACTATCAGGATTTTTCAAGGCATTATTACTACCGTTTCCGAAAGGTTTTGGATAAAAAGTTTGAAGTCATTACGTTGAAATACAAAGTAAAACGACATCGTGAGCGAAGTTGGTGCTACATCAATTTCCTGCAGGTCGGAAAGTTGGTTCTTGTGCCGCAGTTGGGGACGGAGGAGGACTGTCAGGCGTTGGAGCAAATCGAAAAAGCTTTGCCATGTTGCGATATCGTAGGCATTTTTGCTCTTGAAGCCGTCAGAAAAGGTGGCGCATTGAACTGCATTTCGTGGAACGTAAAAAAATGATAGTTTTGCCTCCCTTTCAAAACACCTTCCCGGCGGAAATCTTCTTGGCTCACAGGTTTTCGGTCCAAATCTTTCCGGCCCACAGCTGTTCCAGGAACGCCTTGACCGGCCAGACTTCAACGTTGTTGGTCCGCCGTGGGTTCGTGTCAAGTGAAACCGCTATCAGACGGGCTTGCGGATGCTCCTCCTTGAAGGCTTTCAACCCGTGCAGATGTCGGGACTGCACCTCATCCGCTGATTTGATCTCTATGGCGACTTGTGCATCCCCTAATATCGCATCCACTTCATAATCATTGTATGTATGCCAATAGGAGAGTGCGTTTGTCATCCGGTGATAACCCAAATATGCAATGATTTCCTGAATCACAAAATGCTCGAATGCATGGCCGAAATCGGCGGAACCGGGAACCATTGAGCGTCGGCCAAGCAGGTAGTTAGTGACAGCAACATCAAAATAATAGAAGCGTGGAGCCTGGCGCAGCTTGCGTTTCACTGTTTTTGAAAACGCGGGAATCATGTGGCCGATTAGCGTCTCCTCCAGAATGGAGAAATATCCGGCAACGGTTTTCGAGTCCACTCCGCAATCCTGCGCAATGTTGCTGAAATTGACCATCTCGCCGTTGGTAAGTGCGGCGGCCTCCAGAAAACGGGTGAAGGTTGAGAGGTTGCGCACCAGCGCCTCCGCCTTAATCTCTTCGCGCAGATAAACCGCCACGTAAGCCTGCAGCATCTGCCAGTATTTTCTTGAATCGGCCAGATAATGCCTTGGAATCATGCCCTGATTTACAGCCCTTACAATGTCGAAGTCGGGAACCTCTGCGCTTGTAAGAGGGTAGAGGTTGGTTTGCAACGCCCTGCCTCCAAGCATGTTGGCCCCTCCGCGTTTGAGTTTGCGTGCGCTTGAGCCGCTCAAAATGAACCGGAGCCCTTTGCGTACCATCAGCCATTGCACCTCGTTCAGCAGTATGGGAAGAGACTGCACCTCGTCAATGATGACCAGCGTGTCGGGTTCGCACATCTCCAAATCCTGCCTTAACAGGGAGGGATTTCTCTGGAGCCGTTCAAAGGTGTTGCTCTCCAATAAATCATAAAAATGCGCATCAGGAAACAGTTCCAACAGCAGCGTGGATTTCCCAGTCTGCCTCGCACCAAACAGGAAGGTGCTGTCTTCCAAAAGTCTATCTTTGTCCAATAACCGTTGAATCATCTCTGTTTTGTTTTTGCAAATATACGAAAATTCGGAATACAATTCCGAAAATTATAAAAAAATTCGGAATACAATTCCGAAAAATTGTGTTTTTGTTCCGTCACGGATGTTGTATGGACGGTGCCGGAAATATTGTAGAGACGGTGCATGCACCGTCTCTACAATATCGCAAATAATACCAACGTTAATACATTATAACGGACAATCCTCCGTTAATATATTAAATGAACAAAATGAATTTTATTTATGTCAGATAACAGGTTTTATGACAGATACCGTATCCCTTCGGCACGTGCAGGATGGCACGATTATAATGGTGGGGCGTATTTTGTCACCATTTGTACACAGTTTCGCCAGCATTATTTCGGTGAGATTGCTGATGGTGAAATGCAGTTGTCAGAATTGGGAAAATATGCGGAGCAATGTATCGGATGTATGAAACAACACAATCGTTATGCGGATGTGCCATTGTTTGTTGTTATGCCGGACCATATTCATATGGTCGTTTTTGTTCATGCAGATGTCGTACAAGGTGGTTTCGGTGATGTTGTGGAGACGGTGCAAAATAATAATGTAGAGACGGTGCATGCACCGTCTCTACGTGGTGCGGATTATATTTATAATAAGGCAATAAATGGAAAACAAAATAAACGGAACGTTTTAACAAACCGTTGGAAAAATGAATTTGTAAACCAACAGATGCAATACATATCCCGGCAGAAAAACAAATTGTCGTTTTCCATTGGTAATTTCAAATCCGCAGTGACAAGATACGCAAACAAAAATAAAATCCCATTTGCGTGGCAAACACGATTCCATGACCATATAATACGAAATGAAACCGAAATGAAATACATTGCACAATATATTAAAAACAATGTGTTACAATGGGTAGATGAATAAAACCAAGGATATGTATCCGATGTGGAGACGGTGACGAAAACAATGTAGAGACGGTGCAAAATAATAATGTAGAGACGGTGCATGCACCGTCTCTACAGGATGAATAATACGAAAATTCGGAATACAATTCCGAAAATTATAAAAAAATTCGGAATACAATTCCGAAAAATTGTGTTTTTAGACGGATTATTGTTGCGGATTATGTGCGGAAAAATGTGAAAAATTACATTTTTCTGCACGAAATAATGCAATTATGCCATAGTTTGGCATAATTGTTGTTTATTTTTGCAGCGTTTGAAAACTAAAGGTACAAATCATGGTCTCGGAACTGATAAAAAAATACATCTGGCTGATAGACACTGTCTCAAAAGAGGGGGACAGGGGCATAACCTTTTCGGAGATAAATGACAGGTGGGAGCGGACAGAAATGTCCGGTGGGGAATCCTATGCATGGCGGACCTTCCAGAACCATCGGGAGCAGATTGCCGATGTGTTCGGCGTGGAGATAGCCTGCCGCAAATCCGACAACGCCTATTACATTGCGGACAGGGCGGAAATGAAGGATCTGTCCGGTTTCCGGAAATGGATGTTGGAGACGGTTTCGGTCAACAACAGCATCAACATGTGCGGTGCGTTGCGCAGCCGCATCCTGTTGGAGGAGCAGCCCTCCTCGAAATCATTTCTTTCGGACATTCTGGAGGCGATGCGGAACAACTGCATGATAATGTTCGACTACAGGCCATATTGGAGTTCGGAGGCGGTGCATTATTACAATTTTGAGCCGTATGCCCTTAAGATGTTCCGCAGGCGCTGGTACCTGCTTGGAAAATACGGAAACCATACTCTTCGCATTTTTGCGTTGGACCGGATGGAAAATATGGATATCTCCACGGAAACATTCCTGTATCCGAAAAACTTTGACGCGGAGGATTTTTTCAGCTGCTGTTTTGGTATCATTGCTGATGATGAGCTGGAGGTGAAGCGGGTTGTGCTGAAGGTTAAGGCGTTTCAGGCGAACTATTTCCGTTCGCTGCCGCTGCACGCCTCGCAGCAGGAGTTGGAGCGTAACGAGACCTATTCGCTCTTCTCCTACCGGCTGAAACCCACCTTCGATTTCCGTCAGGAGCTTCTTTCGCATGGTTCCGCCGTTGAGGTGCTTGAGCCGCTATCGCTGCGTAAGTCCATGGCCGAGGAGATCCGTGGCATGTCCGCGCTGTATAGGAAAGGGAGGGAATGATGCTGAACAATTTCGCAGCGATAGATTTCGAGACGGCCAACGGGAATCCGTGCAGCGTGTGCAGCGTTGGCATCGTTGTTGTGCGCAACGGCATTGTCACCGACACATTCTACAGCCTGATACAGCCCGAACCCAATTATTACGCCTGGTTCTGCCAGCAGGTGCACGGCCTGTCGCATGAGGATACCGACAACGCGCCGGTGTTCCCGTACGTTTGGCGGCAGATTGAGCCGTTGATAGAGGGGCTGCCGTTAGTGGCGCACAACAGCCCCTTTGACGAGGGTTGCCTGAAAGCTGTGTTCAGGGTCTATCAGATGGACTATCCTGATTACAAATTTTATTGCACCTGCCGCGCCTCGCGCCGCCATTTCGGACGCCTGCTGCCGAACCACCAGCTGCACACAGTCGCCGCCGCTTGCGGCTATAACCTTGAGAACCACCATCACGCGCTTGCCGATGCGGAGGCCTGCGCACACATCGCGTTGGCACTGCTGTAGTGAAATGGTTGTTTTTTTGACCATGTATGGGTGCGATGTCAGTTTTATTTGTATTTTTGCAAAATAATAAAATACAATAGGACTATTAAAAAACAGTTATGGGTCTCAAAAGAATATTCTTTGGTTTGCTGATTGTTAGCAGCATTTTTTCAGCCGCTTGGGCACAGAACATGAACCGCTACATTGTCATCAGGGGGTATAATCAGACCATCAGGGTCGGATGTGCGGTCAAATCTCCTTCTACGCCGATTCGGTTCGAAACGGGTGACATTGATACCGTTATTTTGTGTCGGGATACGGCGTTACATTTTTTTAAAATCGCTTTGGATGGTGACACAATCCCTTGTGAGCTGACAATTTATGGTGACATCACACAGTTCAGATGTGATTCGAATTTCAGCAAAATAATCCACTTGGATGTAAGCCAAAATCCTGACCTGACTTACCTGAACTGCAGTTACAACAACCTCTATCAGTTGGATGTGCGAAATAATAACCGGCTGAAGTGGTTGTCATGTAGTGGCAACAATCTTCAAGAATTGGATGTGAGCTATAACCCGTCTCTGGTTATTTTGGAGTGCGACCATAATTGGCTTTCCACATTGAATCTGCGCTGTAATAATGACTTGAAGGCGTTGGTTTGTGCATATAACAGCCTTACCTCATTGGATTTGAGCCGGAATCCCAATCTGAACTCCATATATTGTTTTGTGAACAGGCTCACTTCACTGGATTTTCGTGTTAATGACAAACTGACTTCAGTTTATTGCCATGCAAACGACTTTTCCACCTCCGCTTACGACCAGATGATGTGCACGTTGCCGGAACGTAAATCGGAAGATTTTGCCGTGTTTTGTCCGTTGCTGGATACTAAGGACACCAATTCCATCAAATTTAAGTCAGCCAATGCAGCCAATGCACGGAAAAAGGGATGGGGTGTCTTACCTTTTACCGGGTCAGATGTGATTGAGACCAAGGGCAATTATTACTGTGGGCTGAACATGGACTGCAGCATGAAACTTGGCGTCAGAAACCGGGCGGAAATCACCCTTTCCTTCTGGGCGGCGAACCAATATGACATGGTGCGGATAGTCTCCGGATCATGGGACACTTTGTTGGCGGTCGGTTCAAAGGCGGCCTCCCCCATAACCAGGGTCACCTTCACCACCCGGAGCGAGGAGGTGATTGTGTATGGTGATGTCCAAGAATTCATCTGCAGTGACAATGGTTCAGGTATTACCGCATTGGATGTGAAAAACAATCCTAAGCTGGAGAGGTTGGATTGTTATGGCAATGCCTTTTCCACAGCGGCATTTGATGCGCTGATGTGTTCGTTGCCGGAGCAGGCCTACGGTTTTTTTGTCCCGCTATCAGCTCCCTCAGACTCCAACAGCATGGCATTCATGGCCTCCAATGCTGAAAATGCCAAGGACAAGGGCTGGAGTGTCTGCTACGCCTATTCCCCTACGCAGGATATTTTTATCCCTGCCACCTCAGGCACTTTCGACTGTACGACACTGTCGGTGAGGAATGTCCTGGATGAAACCTCGTTGCAGGTATGGCCAAATCCGGCACGTACAGTGCTGTATCTGGCTGGAATAAACGGCGGACGGGTCACAGTGTACGACCTCACAGGCCGCGAAATATATCGTGCGGAGAATGCCGCTACAGAAAATTTTCAGATTAATATTGCCGGTTGGGCGAAGGGGATGTACTTTGTCCGGGCTGGGCGTAATACGGTGAAGGTGGTGAAGGATTAGTTGATAGTTGATAGTTGATAGTTAATAGTTGAAAGTTGAAAGTTGAAAGTTGATAGTTGATAGTTGAAAGTTGATAGTTAATAGTTTGGGATATGAATAATAAATTGTTGTTTGCGATGGTGGCGTGCCTGCTGGTTTCCTGCCACCATCAGAAAAAAGAAAATAACCTTGATATGGACAACCCGTTTTTTTCCAAGCCGGAGACCCCATACGGTGTGCCGGCGTTCGACAGGCTTAGGCCCGAACACTTCATTCCTGCCTTTGAGGAGGGTATGCGGCAGCAGAAACAGGAGGTGAACGCCATCACCTCCAATCCGCAGGAACCCACCTTTGAAAACACTATTGAGGCATTGGAGTACAGCGGCGAACTGCTTAACGAGGTCAGTGCGGTCTTCTTCAACATGTGCGAGACCAACAACAGCAAGGAGATGAACGACATCGCCGAACGCATCAGCCCGAAGCTTTCCGCACACAGTGACGATATTAACCTGAACGAGGCTCTGTTCAAACGGGTCAAGGCTGTGTACGACATGCGGGAACGGCTTGACTTGGAAGGGGAACGTTTGCGGCTGCTGGAGGAAACCTACAAGGGCTTTGTGCGAGGAGGTGCCGCTCTTCCTTTGGAGAAGCAGGAACGTTTCCGCGCCATAAACGAGCAGCTTTCCACTCTTACGCTCAAGTTTGGCAACAACGTGCTGGCAGCAACCAACGCATACCAGATGGTGATTGACAACAAGTCCGAACTGAAGGGGCTGCCCGCCTCTCTGGTTAAGGCCGCCTCCGCGCTTGCGGACGAAAAGCCGGAAACTAAGGGGAAATGGGTCTTCACCCTGCATAACCCCAGTCTGATGCCTTTCCTACAGTATGCGGAAAATCGCGAAAAGAGGCAGGAGATTTGGGAAGCCTATGCGCATCGTTGCGATGGTGACACCTTTGACAACAACGGTATCATCAGGCAGATTGTGGCTTTGCGTGCGGAACGTGCGCAGCTGCTCGGCTACCGCACCCACGCGGACTATGTGCTGGATGACTGCATGGCCAAAACGCCGGAGGCGGTATACAAACTGCTTATGCAGGTCTGGAAACCGGCATTGCGGAAGGCGTCGGAAGAGGCGTCGGAGTACCGTCAGCTAATCCGCATGGAGGGTGGGAGCTTTGACCTGCAGCCTTGGGACTGGCGCTATTATGCCGAAAAGGTGCGGAAGGCTAAATATGATTTGAGTGACGAGGAAATCCGTCCCTATTTCCAGTTGGAGCATGTGCGCGATGGAGTCTTCATGCTTGCCAACCGTTTGTACGGCTTGACCTTCAAGCCCAACAAGGACATTCCGGTTTATCATCCGGATGCTGTGGCCTATGAGGTTTATGATGCCGATAGCGTGATTGGGGTGCTCTATCTGGACTATTTTACCCGCGAAAGCAAGCGTAGCGGTGCCTGGATGACAGAGTTCCGCAGTCAGTGCGAGATGGAGGACGGACGACCGGTTCTACCAGTCATTTCGCTGGTATTCAATTTTCCGCATCCGGTCGGGGATCAGCCCTCCCTGCTGAATTTCGATGAGGCTGAAACCTTCTTCCATGAATTTGGCCACAGCCTGCACGGACTGTTGAGCCATTGCCATTACCGTTCTTTGGCCGGCACCAATGTGCCTCGCGATTTTGTGGAGCTGCCCTCGCAGGTGATGGAGAACTGGGCATCCCATCCGGAAATGATGCGGCTGTATGCCCGACACTACCTGACGGGTGACACAATTCCTGAAAAGCTGGTTTCCAAGATACAAGCCGCAGCCACCTATGGGCAGGGCTTCATGAACACCGAGCTGATTGCCGCCTCCCTGCTGGACATGGACTACCATACGTTGCCAAAGGTGGATGAAAAGTTGGATCCGTCTGCGTTTGAGGCGGATCAGATGAATCGGTACGGATTGCCTTCTGCCATCATATCCCGTTACCACAGCCAGTATTTCCAGCATATTTTCGCCTCCGCTTCCGGTTATTCTGCCGGCTATTACAGTTACACTTGGTCCGCCGTTCTGGATGCCGATGCCTTTGAGTTGTTCAAGGAGAAGGGAATCTTCAATCGGGAGGTGGCCGCTTCGTTCCGCAAAAACATCCTTGAGAAGGGATTTACTGAGGATCCTGCACTGCTGTACAGACGGTTCCGTGGTCAGGACCCGACCATAACTCCGCTGTTGCGCAAGCGAGGTCTGCTGTAGTGCCATGAAATTATATCTGCTCACCTTAGGCAAGCTGCTCCTTTTCTGGCTATGCTTTTTCTTCGTGGGACGGCTGATTTTTCTGCTGGTCTATCACGGCATGGCTGCCGGTGTGTCTTTTGGTGAGGTTGCAGCCTGTTTCCTGCATGCCCTTCGGTTGGATGTCTCCACAGCCTGCTATCTGCTTGTTCTGCCGGTTATCCTGCTTTCCCTTTCGCTATGTTTCCGTAGCCGTTGGCTGCGGATAGTTCTGGATGGTTTCATGCTGTTAGCCATGCTGGTCTGCAGTTTGGTGCAGATGGGGGAGATTGCTGTATATGGTGAATGGCTTTCAAAATTGAACTACAAGATATTGCTCTACCTGCGCCGTCCGATGGAGATTGTGCGGACCGCCACCGGAGGGCAGCTGTTTTTTTCGCTGTTGGCTATAGTGCTTATGGTGGGTGGTTTTTTCCTGATATACCGTCGTCTGGTGTCACGTCCGGCGGTGGTGCCGGTGCGCCGGCGCTGGCTTTGGTCTCCGCTTGCACTGCTTTTTTCAGGTACACTTTGCTTTGTCGGGATGCGTGGCGGTTTCAACGCCATACCCATCACGCAGAGCGCCGCCTATTATTCCACCTGCACGATGCTGAACGATGCGGCGGTTAACCCCACCTGGAATCTGATCTGCAGTTTTTACGATTTCGGTGATGTTGATCCCAACCGTTACCGTTTCATGGATGATTCCGAAGCGGAAGCCTTGGTGGCGCAGGTGCGGGAAGCGGAAAATGGGACGCCCGTCTCACTATGGGGCGGAAAGAGGGTGAATGTTGTCTTCATTTTGTTGGAAAGTTGGTCGGCCGACCTGATTGAAAGCCTTTCCGGCACACAGGGGGTGGCGGATTGTTTCCACGGACTTGAGGCGGATGGGATGCTCTTTACCCGTTTTTATTCCAACGGACACCGCTCGCAGCAGGCTATGGCCAGTCTTTTCAGCGGTTTCCCGCCGCTTCCAATGTATGACATTACGGATGATTTCTCCAAATACAGCCGGTTGCCATCCCTTGCCGCCGACTTGAAGAGGGCCGGATACCACACCTCATTCTATTTCGGCGGAAATCTGGATTACGGCAACATCCGCTCCTATCTGCTGCATTGTGGTTTTGAGCGGATGGTGGAGGAGAAGGACTTGGACCGCAGGCTGCCGCGTGGCAAATTAGGCATCCATGACCAGTATCTTTTCGACATACACCATGCTGCTTTGAACTCGGAGCGGGAACCTTTCATGAGCGTGCTTTTCACCTTGAGTTCCCATAGTCCCTACGACCAGCCACGGCTCCGCGAGGTGGGGGAGGTTCCTATCCGGCATGAGGAAACGCCATTCCTGAATTCTGTCCGCTATTGTGACTATTTTCTGGGCCGTTATTTCGAGGCAGTCCGGATGGAACCCTGGTATCCGAACACATTGTTTGTGATTATGGGCGACCATAGCCATCCGACCCATCTGGGGACACGGAACCTCACTCCGGAATACCAGCATGTTCCCTGCCTGCTTTACGGGGAGGTGCTGCCAGATTCCCTTCGCGGGAAAAAATGCGACCGTGTGGTGTCGCAGGTTGATGTGGCCGCTTCGCTGCTGTGCCAGCTTGGCCTGGATGCCTCCGCATATTGCTGGGGAAAGGACATGTTCCAGTCTTTCGCACCGCAGTTTGCCTATTTTGAGTCTTATACCGGTTCAGGCTGGATACGTCCGCAGGCCGCCTATGTTGGTGAGCAGACAGGTGAGGGATGGCGCGGCACCTGGTATGGGGACAGTTTGCAGTACAAGGTGGTGGAGAGGGAGAGCAAGGCCTATCTTCAGCATCTTTACAAATGGTATTGTCACTGAAGAGTGGTGGCGGATGTTCCGTTCAGGTCGGGGGTTGAAGGGTTTTGGCTTCTTCGGACGGTGCACCGATGGCCCGTTTCAGTATCCGTTCGCTGATGCCGGTGTGACGTGTTACATATTTCCGGCATATTTGTCCGCTTTTTTGCAAATGGTTTTCGTCCGCAGTGAGCTTATGGAAAGTCTCCTGCAGTTCTGTTTCGTCGTGAACGCAGAAGGCGCCGCCCCAGTCCACGAGGTCGCAGGCCTCCCTGAAATGACCGTATTTGGGGCCGAAAATGATTGGCAGACCAAAGGTGGCAGCCTCAAGGGTGTTGTGTATGCCCCGTCCGAAACCTCCGCCGATGTAGGCCACTTGGGCGTAAGGATAAAGCGTTTTCAACAGCCCCACTGTATCAATCACTAACAGGCGGATGCCTGAAAAATCACGTTTGTCCCGGGCTAAGGCATCAGAATAGGTGATGTGTTCGATGTCATGAAACATCCTGTCGATGGATTGCAGTCGGGATGGCCGGACTTCATGTGGTGTGAGAATCAGGGAGTAGTTTGTGGTGGTCATAAGCGCATGCAGGATTTTCTCGTCCGGTTCCCATGTGCTGCCGGCGATGATTACGCGGCGGCCCTCACTGAAACGGCGGACAATCTCATTTTCCTGCACCTCCCGCACCGTCTCCAGCACAGTGTCGAAACGGGTGTCGCCATAGACTTCGCACTGCATTATGTTGTGGTGCTGTAGCAGGTGCCTCGAATCCTCGTTCTGAACAAATAGGAAAGTGATTTTGCGCAGCTGCTTGAGGAACCATTTCGCGTAAAAACGGAAGAAGTACTGCTCCGGACGGAAAATGGCCGACACCACATAAAATGGGATTTTCCGCCGGTAGGCCTCCCGGATATAGTTGAACCAATACTCATACTTGATAAAGAATATGTATTGTGGATGCACAATGTCCAGAAAACGTCTGGCGTTGTACGGACGGTCCAACGGCAGGTAGAAAATATAGTCGGCCTTGTTGTAGTTGTGGAAATGCTTGTAGCCGGAAGGGGAGAAAAATGTCAGCAGCACCTTGTATTCCGGCCAGTCCTGTTTGATTTTCTCAATGAGCGGTTTCCCCTGTTCAAATTCGCCGTATGAGGCGCAGTGTACCCAAATGATGCGATCGTGCTTCTTGATTTGCAGCCGCAGTGCGGCAAAGATGTATTGCCGTCCCAGTTTCCATGATTTGGCCTTGTCGTTGGTTATGGCGGAAATATGGATGCCTAGTCCGTACAGGAAAATACCGATGTTATAAAGCCACTTCATTATCTGAAATAATAGGCGTCCTGATATTCTTTCTTATAAAGTGGAATGATCCATCCTGCCTTGAGGCCGACCAACACATCCGTAAAGGAGCGTTCGTCCTTGCCCATCAGCGAAAAATCCCATTCACGCAGCCGTTTTGAGAAACACTCCGTCGCCTCCATTCCGATATAGAAGCAGGTGTACTGGCTCTTGGACAAATGCACGTATCCTAAAAACTGGTAGAGGCTGAATCCACCCGTAAGCCGGTCGTATCCTTTTTTGTATTCGCCGCTCAGGGCCGCCACGCGGTTGTCCGGGTTCTTTATATAGATGTAGCGTTGGCTGTATCCGCCACCGATTTTGACCTGAATGCCGGCATTGCGGCGGTATGGACTGATTGGGAATATTTTCCCTGCTGCAAGCCGCATGTCCCACATTCTCTGGTCCACATCAATGTCAGCCGGTTGTCCGTCCCCGTCCATTATGGAGCCGATACTGTTGGTGATCAATCTGAACAGGGAGTCCGTTCCTTTGACCTTGCCGGAGAAATGGTAGTTGAATCCGGTTTCAAAACTCCAGTTGGATTTTGTTTTCAGGCATAAGTCCGCCCCTACGCTCATAATGTTGGTGGTCTCATTGCGCAGGTCGGCCAGCGGGATGGCATAGCCGTAGTTGGCGGCCAAGTATACCATCAAACCGGCGGAATCGGTCTTTGTGACCCGCATCTGGAGTTGGGCGGATGCGGTGAACGCACCCGTAAGCAGCAGGCATCCGAAAAGCAGTCTCCTGAAAATGTTCATGCGGGAAATGTTGCGATTATCCTTCAATGACCCGGTGCACTTTTGCCAAAATTTCCGATTCCTTTTCCCGTGCATCCTGCTCCAACTTGGAGGCCTGTGCCATGATTTGGTCTACAAATGCCTTGTCCTTCAAGGAAGAGGCATTGATCTTGACATTAAGGAAGGCTCCCATTACGGCGGAACGGGCGCAGAGTGCACCCACTCCGGCATCGGAGACCGAATTGGGGTTGCCGGTGTCCACCATTGCCTCGCAGATTTCAAAAACCTCAAAGGCTTTCTGCATGGTGTGGAACGGCACCTCTATGGCGTATTTTGTCGCATCCTGTATGGCTTTGGAGCGGAGCGCCTTCTCCTCATCGTTTTTCTTCGGCATCCCGAAAGCGTCCATTATGCGGTTGAAGGAGCGAGTGTCCTCGTCCACCAGATGCAGCAGCTCGTTCTTGAGAGCCTCGCCCTTTTCGGCCCATACTGAGAATTCCTCCCAACGCTCGTCCCAGCCGGGCTTGTGGGAGGAAAGGTTGGCCACCATCGTGCCGAGTGCTGCGCCGAGTGCGCCCATGTATGCGGAGATGGATCCTCCGCCGGGGGCGGGACTTTCCGATGCGGTCTCATCGGCAAATGCGGTGCAGGTCATGTCCACCAACTTTTCCTCCTTGTTTTCAGCTTCAATCAGGTATTCGATCACCTTCTCCTGCGGGTTGAAGGGCTTCAGATCGTCCAATCCCATTGACTTGACGGCGATTTTCACCATTTCGCTTTCGCTTATGCCAAGGGAGCGGTGCTGCTTTTTCAGGTAGAAGCGGGCGGCCTCTATCAGCACCTTCTTGGGTATAAGCCCCACGATTTCGCAGCCGGTGACGCGGATGCCGCGGTTGGCTGCGCAGCGGCACACCTCCTCGAAGGCCACATGCAGCGGCGTCACAGAGATATTGGTCAGGTTCATCGATACCTGGGCGATGCCGTATTCCTTGATAAACCAGCCTATGGCCTTGGTGGACTTCAGCGTGCCTGGAATCATTACAGGGTTGCCGTTCTCATCCTTGACGGCCTTTCCGGTGATGGGGTTGCCCTCACGTTTCGGACGACCCTTCTCGCGCACATCGAAGGCGATGGCGTTCGCCCTGCGGGTGGAGGTGGTGTTGAGGTTGTAGTTTACGGCAACCAGGAACTCCCTCGCACTGACGGCGGTTGCACCGGAGCGGGCAATCTCCTCGTCGTATTTGCAGGGGCCGAAGCATGGCTTCCACTCCTGGCTTTCGATGCGCTCCTTCAGCGCCTCGTATTCACCCTGGCGGCAGTTGGCCAGGTTGCGCCTCTTCTCCTCGAAGGCGGCGTTCTCGTAGCAATATATGGGAATGTGCAGCTCGTTTGCGATGCGTTCGGCCAGTTTTCTGGCATACACCACCACCTCTTCCATGGTGATGTCCGCCACCGGCACCAGCGGGCATACGTCGGTGGCTCCGAAGCGCGGATGGTCGCCCTTGTGGTGACGCATGTCAATCAGTTGTTTGGCCTTCTTGACGCACTGGAAGGCGGCCTCACACACATCGTCCGGTTCACCGACAAAGGTGACAACGGTCCGGTTTGTGGTTGCGCCCGGATCCACATCCAGCAGTTTCACACCCTTGACTTTTTCAATTTCCGCCGTGATCTGGCGGATGACTTCCATGTCGCGGCCTTCGCTGAAATTCGGCACACATTCAATGATCTTTCTCATCTGAAATACGCTATGTTATTTTAAATAATTTATTTCCAATAATTTATAAAACTCAATAAAGTTTATGCACAAAATGCAAAGGTAGTTAAAAAAAAGATTACTTTTGCACGCTGAAAAAACAGAAATTGATGTTGGAGTTTGAAAATGTGTCCCTGAAACCGTATAATACATTCGGTGTGGATGTTTCGGCAGACCGTCTGTTGGAACTCCGTACCGGTGGGGAGGTGGATTCGTTCCTTGCCTCCGGTTTTGATGCCGGCTCCTGTCTGATTTTGGGGAGCGGCGCAAATATTCTTTTCACGGGCGACTACCATGGTACTGTGGTGCGCATGGCAACAAAGGGCATCCGGGAGATTTCGCGCCAGGAGGGGCGTGTGCTGCTGGAGGTTGCCGCCGGTGAGGTTTGGGACGATTTTGTGCGCCATTGTGTCGCGCATGGTTATTACGGTGTTGAGAATCTGGCTCTGATTCCGGCGCAGGTTGGCGGCGCGGTGGTGCAGAACATCGGGGCATACGGCTGTGAGGTGAAGGATGTCGTTTCTTCGGTGCGTGCGGTCTGCCTTAAGAGCGGTGAGGAGTGTTCCTTTTCACGCGAGGAATGCGGCTTCGGCTACCGGACAAGCCTTTTCAAGCGTTGTCGCGGGGAATATCTTGTGCGATCTGTCCGGTTTTCCCTTTCGCTCGAACCGCATTTCCACACGGAATACGGCGATGTGGCCGAGCGGCTGCGCCAGCGTGGCGGAACCACCATCTCGTCGGTTTACGAAGTCGTTTCGGAAATCAGGCGGGAGAAGCTTCCCGATGTGAAGGTGCTGGGCAGTGCCGGGAGTTTTTTCAGGAATCCGGTAGTTACAGCCGGAAAATGGCAGGAACTTCATGCCGCCTTTCCGCAGCTAAAGGGCTTCCCGGAAGGGGATGGGGTCAAACTTTCAGCCGCGCAGCTGATAGATTCTCTCGGCTGGAAAGGTTACCGTCGCGGCGATGCGGGCGTGCATGTGCGGCAGGCTCTTGTACTTGTCAACTACGGGCGTGCCACCGGCGGTGAGATTCTGCAGCTGGCCTGCGATATCCGGGATTCGGTGGAGCAACGTTACGGCATCCGGCTTGAGGAGGAGGTGATAATAATATAGATGATGCTTGAAAAGGATAAAAAATGGTATGTCGGACGCACCCGTGCCCGGCAGGAGAAGAAGATAAAACTGAGGCTGAACGACCTTGGGGTGGAAAACTACATTCCGCTGCGTAGGGAGACCCGCATTTACGCCGGAGGCCGGCGGAGGCAGGTGGATGTCCCGCTGCTGCCAAACCTGATGTTCATCCGTGTCGTGCCTGACGAACGTTTTGCGCTGCTAAGCCAGTTGGGCGGATTGTGGATGCAGTATGTCGTGGACCGCTTCACAGGTTCATCGATGGTGGTGCCTGACAAGCAGGTGGAGGATTTCATCCGGCTGGTGGAGTCCCGTGACGCCACGTTGAGCGTTGAGGATCTGCATCTGCGCAAGGGTGACAGGGTGTGCGTCAAGGATGGCGCGTTTGCCGGACTGGAAGGGGAGTGCCTTGAACTGCGCGGCAAAACACGTGTGATTGTCCGCATTGAAGGGCTGACCGTCCTTTCGGTGGAGGTGCCGGCAAAATATCTGGAGAAAACTGGAAAATAGTGGAATTGCGGACTGTTGTGGTGTGTCGGGTGTCGCTTACTGTTCAATCGGGTTCCCCTGGTAATATTGCAGCAGTCTGACGGCAAGCGCGGCGGTGTATTTGGTCTGCAGCATTGTCTGGGTGGCGTTCAGCAGGTTGTTGTCGCTCACCACAAGCTCCACCGCACTCTTCAATCCCAACTTGTACTGCTCCTTTATCAGGTCGTGGCTGGTCTCCGCAGCTTTCAGCTGCAGCAGCGCCTGGCTGTATTGGCTCTGTGCGGCCATAGCGTCGTTGTACAGCCCCTCGATGGTGCTGAGAAGATCCTTTTCCATCGCGGTTTTGTTGAGGGCGGCGTTCTGCCTGTTAAGCTGGGCCTTCTGCACATTGGTGCGGGTCTGCAGCCCGTTGAAGATGGGAATGCTCAGCGAAAGGCTGACGCTTTCGTTCAGGTTGTCGCTTATCTGATTGCTGAAACTTTCGTCCGAGTCGAACCAGTTGCCTGTGCCGACGCTTGCCGAAAGTGAGAGCGATGGAAAATAGCCTCCGGTCGCAATCTTCCGGTCCAGTTCGGCCGATTCCACATTCAGCTGCTGCTGGCGTGCCGATGGAAGGTTTTGCAGTGCCCGGTCGTAAATGAACTGTTTGTCGGGCAGAGCCGCTAAAATATCATCCTCATTTACAGGGACGGCTACAATGTCAATGTTGTCGCTGATGCCCAACTCCAGCAGCTGCTTCAGCTGCAGAACCTGCTCCTTCAACTGGTTCTCGCCGAGAACAAGCTGGTACCGGTCCCTGCTGTACTGCGCCTCGACCTGTGCATGGTCGCTTTGGGAGATTGCTCCGGCCTTCAGCTTCTGCTCCGAAAGGTCCAGTTGCGCCTTGGAGGAGGCGACGCTTCCCTCCAGCGCGGTCACCGATTCCTTCAGGTAGGCTATCTGCATGTATGAGCGGATGATGGAGAGGTCGGTGTTGAAAACAGTGTTCTCCTTCTCCACCTCCTGTATCTGCACGTTCAGCTCGTTCTGCTTTATGCTGTTGTACTGCTTCAGCCCGTTGAAGAGCCTCAGGTTTGCCCCGACGTTGTAGCGTGCGTTCACCGTGTTGTCCGACATGTATTCGTTCATGGAGTTCCTCACATTCTGCCGGTTCAGCCCGACGGAGGTCGAGGCTGTGACGGAGGGGAACAGCGAGGCGACACTCTGTTTTTTATTCAGTTCGCTCTCCTGTATCCGCAGGTCCGCCTGCCTGATCTGGATGTTGTTGCTGTGCGCATAGTCAAGACACTGTTTTAGCGTCCACTGCTGTCCCTGTCCATTGGCGGTCGTACCGATGGCAAACAGGCATAAAATTAGGATAGTGTGTTTGTTTTTTAAAATCATGGATGACAAAATTTTTGCCAAAAATGTGCAAAAATTGTACCGCAATTTTCTTGTTTGTAAGGAGGTTTATTTGGTCTATGTCTAATTTGCAGGATAGGGAATACTAGGTGTTTTTTTCGCAAAATCCTTCCAAATTCTGCGGAAAAAGTTGGGGATACGATGCCAAAATAAGGTGGTTTTCGGCGGTGAGACTGTCAGTAAGTTGTGTTAATATTTGATTTCCAATATTAAAAAAAAATATTATTTTTTTAAGAAAAATATCTTAATAATAAGTAAATTTGCAGTAAAATAATTCAGTTATGATGAAGCAAACGAAACGGCTATGGATAACATTGTTAATTAGTATGGGTGTCTTATGTGCGTCGGCGCAGCAGGCGGACTACATTGTTTCCGGCCGTGCCTGCGACCGGAACGTGCGGACGGCCATCCCCTTTGTCCGTGTTTCGCTGGTGGATGCGGACGACAGCAGCGCAGCCTATTCCTGCCTGAGTGACGGAACAGGATACTTCGTTTTTTCCCATGTGAAACCGGGAAACTATCTGCTGAAAATAAGCTCCTTGAATTACAAGACGTTATTGGTCCCATTGGAGGTTATGCGGCACCGTATGCTGGACACCTTGTGGATGGATACCGACCCTTATTCCCTGAAAGCCGTGACTGTGAAGGAAAAACGTCCGATCTATACGGTAGATGGCGAAAAGAACATCTACAATGTGAAGGAGGACCCGAGTGTGCAGGCCGGGACGATGGCGGACGCACTACAGCAGGCGCCCGGACTGGAGGTGGATGTGGAAGGGAACGTTTCGCTCCGCGGAATGTCGGACGTTGAAATCCGCATCAACGATGAGCCTTCCCATCTGACAGCCATCACATTAAAACAATACCTGAAAAGTATGCCGGCGAGCATGGTGAAACGGATTGAGGTCATTCCCAATCCTTCGGCCCGCTATGCCTCTTCAGGAGGCGGCATCGTGAACATCGTGACCACCTCCCCAGTCAACAGTAGCGAGTTCCTTTCATTCGGAACAGGCGTGGCCTCCCTGCCCTATGTGCTGCCGTGGATCACCTATGTGTATTCCAAGAAAGATTTGAGCCTTAATGTTTTCGGAGGGTGTAACTATTATTTTTCGGATGCCACTGAAAGTGGATACCGGCACATCCTCACGGAGGAGAAGCTGCCGTACAGTGAGGACAGTTACAGTTTCACCCACAAGGAACGCAACTGCAACGCCTTTGTCGGATTCACCCTTGCCAAAGCCGTGGACAGTCTCTCCACCCTGATGCTGTATGCTACGGGTTTCCCAGGAAAAAGCGTCCGTGACCGGCAGACGGAAAATCTGCGCAGGGAGTTTGTGCTGCTGCCTCCCGAATATGCCTTCAGCCAGCTTGAAAGTGCCTCTACCATCGGTTTAAGAGGCAACGGAGGGTTCATGTACCAGCGCCGTCTCTCCGGCGGACGGAGGCTTACCGGAAGAGGCGGTGCCAATGCCTCCACATATAGCCTTCCATCTGAACAGCAACGCATTTTCGAAACGCTTCCCGAAAAGGATGTCCATCTCCGTCTGGATGCGGCCAGACGCAGCATCGGCACCAATCTGTCGGTAGATTATATTCATCCTTGCCACAACAAGGCGGAGTGGGATTTGGGCGCCTCTTTCCAGTACAATTACCAGACAGACCTTAAAGATTACAGCATCAAGGAAAATACGGAAACGGATTTCCATGCCGATACGGTCCGTTCATTTCATTCGGAATTCCATACATCCCAGTCGGCCTTGTACACCACCCTGCAACAACAAGTATGGAAACTGAAAGTCAAGGCGGGTCTGAGGATGGAATGCCAGAACCTCAGGGGTCTGTACCCGTCGGATCCCTCTTTTGACTTCAGCCGGGATTACCTTTCACTGCTGCCATCGCTGCACTTTTCCTATCAGACCCCCAATCATCACCATGCCTTTACCATGAGTTACACCCGTCGTTGCACGCCGCCCGGAGTGGCGCAGCTTACCAGTTTTGTAATCTATGACTTGGAAAGCTTCAGCGTGGGGAATCCGGAGCTTTCCAAGGCCTTTAACCATCAGTTGGAGGCGGGATGGACAAGGTATTTCACCCATGCTTCGGTTGGGCTGAACGCCTACTATCGTGCCACCCGCAATGAGATCGGAAATCTGAGTGATGTGGTTTATTCTGATTTTCTTGGACGTATTGTAAGCTTTACCCAGGATGTCAATATTGGGGATGCACGCAGGACGGGAGGGGAACTGAACCTGACCTACAGGCCCAAACCTTTCCTGATGTTCCGTGTATACGCCCGTCTGTTCGAGGATGACTACAGCTACCGTTTCCGTGCCGGTGAAACGTTGGAACGTAGGATGCTGTCCGGTGCCGTCAGGGCGAATGTTTGGGCCAAATGGAAGATTTTCGAGTTGTTTGCCTCAGGCAATTTCATCACGGCGACCCAGGGCCTGCTCTATGAGAGAGCCTCCAACAAAAGCATTGACTGCGGCATGAGTGCGGACCTGTTCACGCACCGCATGAGCGTATATGTCAATGCGAAGGATATCTTCAATTGGAACAGGACGGTCAAGACGGGCAACAATCCGTACTATGCCTACCAGTCCACATCGGATTATGTCAGCCGCTATCTTGCGGTAGGACTGACTTTCCGTTTCGGAAAAATGGAGCTGGAACGCCAGGCCAGGAAGGGCGGAACCTTGGATGAAAATAATATGTAGAAAGGAAATAATGATAATTCCCTATTCGTTGCGCAGGGTGTGCAGCAGCACTTCGCCCACCTTCTGCAGGGTGTTGCGGTCGATGTTCTGGAGATTGTCCTCAAGCGTGTGCCATTTCGGGTTGAATCCCGTGCCGCTCCCATCGTGATATTCGATTATGTCAATCACCGGGATGCGTGTCATCTTGTTAATGTAAAGATGGTCGTCGATGATGGGGGCGGTAACTTTGCGGCTGAAAACAGGGGCGTAGCCCAATTGCGCCGCCGCGTTCCATACCCGCTCCATGATGTCGCGGGCATAATAGTCGGAGGTCCCCTCCTTGCAGAAGACCGCGTTCTCTCCCCCGACCATGTCAAGCAGCACGCCGAAACGGGCGCGGTAGCCTGGAATGTGCGGATGCTGTGACCAGTATTGCGAGCCGAGGCACCAGTCGTCCTGGATGCCTGATTCTTCATCCTGCGGTGCTCCGTAATCCTCCACATCGAAGCAGATGAGGTCGATGCCGTTCTGCGGACGGTTTAGGGAAAGCTGGCGGGCACTCTCCATCAGCACGCCGATACCGCTCGCGCCGTCGTTGGCGCCGTCAATCGGGGTGCGGTGGTTTGCCGGATTGGGGTCGTGGTCGGCGTAGGGGCGGGAGTCCCAATGGGCGGCGGCGAACAGGCGCTTGTCCGACTGCGGGTTGAAGCTGCCGATGATGTTTTTTCCCTTCAGTATTGTGCCGTCGTATGCGCGTACAGAGAATTCCTGCACATATACCGTGTCGCAGAAGCTGCGTAAAGTTTCAATGATGTACCGGCTGCAACGGCGGTGCGCCTCAGTGTTGGGCACTCTCGGGCCGAAACCGCACTGGGCCGCGACATAGGCGTATGCCGAATCGGCGTCAAAGGAGGGACGCTCCACCGGTTTGGTGGATGTTTCCGCAGGCTGGCTCTCCTGCCGGGAGCGCTGGCATCCGGCCATGCAGAGCAGGCCGCATGCGATAATGATGGATAGTTTTTTGCAATTATGCTTCATGTTATCAGATTTTGGATGCAAAAGTAGCCATTTTTTGGATTCGCAAAATTTTTTTCGCCAAAAATGCTCAAAATCGCAAAATTTGGCATTTCTGCCGGTGCGGATTCTGCAAAGATTGAAAATAATGCCGCGTGCTGTTGTTTCGCATCCCAATTTTTACTACTTTTGCAGCCGCAGGCAGAGGCTTGCGAAAATGGTAAAAAATGTAAAAAAATAAATCATGGATAACGTGAGGTCTGACATGGAATCCGCTCAGGGAGCGGAGAATGCGGAAATGTTTCAGGACGATGCGAACCTTTCCCTCCGCAGTGAGGAGGTCCGTGAAATCCTCGGCAGGCCGCCGAGGAGGATCGTGCGCTGGGGCATCACCGTAATATTTGTTGTGGTTGCGGGGCTGTTCGCCGGCAGCTGCTTCATCAAATATCCGGACGTGCTGCAGGCACCTGTGACGGTGACAACGGAGCACCTGCCTGCAGGTGTGGCGGCGCGTAGCAGCGGCAAAATCGACACGCTTTTCGTCACTGAGGGTGAAATTGTGACGGAGGGTGCGCCCATCGCCGTGCTGGAGAACCCGGCGCGGTGGCAGGACGTGCAATGGCTGCGGCATCACATCTCCGAAGCCTCCCGCGACACGCTGCTACAGCTTGGCGGCATCCAGTCCGCCTACTTCGCCTACCTCAAGGCGCGTGAGGACTACGACTACTTTATCCGCACCGACTACCACCGGCAGAAGGCCAAGGCCATCGGTAAGGAGATTGCCGCCGGACGTCTGCTGCTCAGGAACAGCGAGCGTCAGCGGAACACCCAGCGCCAGCAGCTCGAAATCGCCCACACCCTCTTTGCGATGGACTCCGGCCTCCACGCCAAGGGGCTGACCTCGAAATCGGAATATGAGAACAGCCGGAGCCGCTACCTTCAGCAGCGGCAGGAGTATGAATCGGCCTGCGCCACCTGCGACAACCGTCGTATGAGCCTGCTGCAGCTGGAGCAGAGCCTCTTCGACCTGGAGCAGCAGCGCAACGACCAGGAAAACAGCCTAAACCTTGCTTTGGAGGGGGCGCGTGACGGGCTGCTGGCCGAAATGGAGGCGTGGGAGCAGACCTACCTGCTCAAGGCGCCGTGCGAAGGCAGGGTGGCCTTCACCACCTACTGGCAGCGCAACCAGAACGTGACCGCAGGTGAGGTGGTGGCAACGGTTGTGCCGGAGCGGCAGGCACGCATCATCGGGAAGATATTGCTTCCGCCGCAAGGTGCTGGCAAGGTTAAGGTGGGTCAGACCGCCAACATCAAGTTTGACGGCTACCCCTACATGGAATACGGCATGGTGAAGGTTGCCATACGGCATATATCATTGGTGCCGGTGCAGCTGCCGGAGGGCGGACGCGCATTCCTGCTTGAGGTGGATTTTCCGCAGCGGTTAGAGACCACATACCACAAACAGCTGGATTTCACGCAGGAGATGACCGGCACGGCGGAGGTGATTACGGACGATTTACGGTTGATAGACAGATTTTTGAATCCGATAAAGGCTATATTGTACCGATAAAAAATGAAAAAAAAATTCCCTTTGTTTACGCAGTTGGATGCGATGGATTGCGGGCCGACCTGCCTGCGGATGGTTGCGGCGCACTACGGCCGCCATTACAATTTGGAGACGTTGCGGCAGCGCAGCAGCTACAGCCGCGAGGGGGTGAGCCTGCTCGGAATCAGCGCGGCGGCGGAGAGTATCGGCTTCAAGAGCCTCGGAGTGCGCATAAGTTTTGAAAAACTGTGTGAGGCGCCGCTGCCCTGCATCGTGCATTGGCGGCAGAATCACTTTGTGGTGGTGTATGCGATTGAAAAACGCCGTCGCGGCACCACAGTATGCGTGGCCGACCCGATTGGCGGGCGCATCCGCTATACTGCGGAGGAGTTTGCCTCATCGTGGTGCTCCACGCAGAACAACAGGGAGCAGGAGGGCATCGCACTGCTGCTGGAACCGACCCCCGACTTCTACAACGCCGAGGGCGAAAAGCCGGACAAGACCCGCCTGCGCTTTGTGCTGAAATATCTGAAACCATATAAAAAACTCATCACCCAGCTCTTTCTCGGGATGCTGCTCGGCACGCTGCTGCAGCTGATATTCCCTTTCCTCTCGCAGAGCATCGTTGACTACGGCATCGGCAACAGCAACCTGCGCTTCGTGACGGTGATACTCATCGCGCAGCTGACCCTCTACGTGGCGCAGACCTCAGTGGAGTTCATCCGCTCGTGGATACTGCTGCACATCAGCACGCGCATCAACATCTCCATCATCTCCGACTTCCTCATCAAGCTGATGAAGCTGCCCATCGGCTTTTTCGACACCAAGATGATCGGCGACCTCATGCAGCGCATCGGCGACCACAGCCGCATCGAGGCATTTCTGACCTCAACCACGCTCAACACGCTCTTCTCCTTTGTGAGCCTGATTGTCTTCAGCGTTGTGCTGGCGGTATATAGCCTGAAGCTGTTCATTGTCTTTCTGATAGCCAGCCTGCTGTATGTCTTTTGGATAACGCTCTTTTTGAAAAAGAGGAAGGAGTTGGACTACAAACGGTTCGCGCAGGCTTCGGCGGAGCAGAGCAACCTGTACCAGCTGATTACCGGTATGCAGGAGATAAAACTGAACAACTGCGAGCGGCAGAAGCGCTGGGAATGGGAGAACATACAGGCGCGGCTCTTCCGCGTGAGCATAAAGGGCTTGGCGTTGAGCCAGTACCAGCAGAGCGGAGCCTTTTTCATCAACGAGACGAAGAACATCCTCATTTCGTTCGTTTCGGCGGCGGCGGTCATCCGCGGCGACATGACCCTCGGCATGATGACGGCGGTGCAGTACATAATCGGGCAGCTCAACTCGCCCGTGAACCAGATGATCGGATTCGTGCAGTCGGCGCAGGATGCGAAGATAAGCCTTGAGCGTTTGGGCGAGATCCACAACCGCAAGGATGAGGAGGAGGACGAGGAGGGCAAGCTGCGGCAGCTTCCGGTGGAGGCCGGCGGCGCACTGCCGTCGCTGCATGTGAGCAGCCTCCGTTTCCGTTACGACACCTTGGGCGCGGATGTGCTGCAGGATATTGATCTGGATATTCCCTCCGGCAAGGTGACCGCCATCGTGGGCGGCAGCGGCAGCGGCAAGACCACGCTTGTAAAACTGCTTTTGGGCTTCTATCCCCCGACCGGCGGTGACATCCGTGTGGGCGCGACCCCGCTGGAGGCGGTAAGCCGCCACTACTGGCGCGAACGCTGCGGCAGCGTGATGCAGGAGGGCTTCATCTTCTCCGACACCATCGCGCGGAACATTGCGGTCGGCGAGGAGCGGATAGACACGCAGCGTCTGCTTTTTGCGGCGGATGTGGCGAACATCCGCCAGATGGTTGAGTCGCTGCCGACCGGCTTCAACACCAAGATAGGGCAGGAGGGGAAGGGCATCAGCCAGGGGCAGCGGCAGCGCATCCTCATCGCCCGCGCTGTCTATAAGAATCCCGACTACCTCTTTTTCGACGAGGCCACCAACGCTTTGGACGCCAACAACGAGCGCATCATCATGGAGAACCTGCAGCGGTTCTACAAGGGGCGCACCGTGGTGATTGTGGCGCACCGGCTTAGCACCGTCCGCCACGCCGACCAGATTGTGGTGCTTGACAACGGCCGCATCGTTGAGCGCGGCACCCACGAGGAGCTCACCGCCCTCCGCGGCGCCTACTACAGCCTCGTGAAGAACCAGCTGGAGCTCGGGGAGGGGTGAATCTGGACAAATTGTACAGTTTGTTGTGCAATTTTTGCAAAATATTGCGCAAAATATTGCGCAGAATTGATTTTTAAGTCCGCATTCGTATTATATATTATTGATAAATAATGATATATGCCATTATGCAATTTGAATTATTGAAATTGCATAATTTATTTTGCATAATTTATGGAAAATTTTGTATCTTTGCAAAACGGAAAAAACATGGCGAATGTTTTTGGAATAACTATTAAAATTTAATTTAAATGGTTAAAAACGAGAATAATCCTTTTGTGGTGACGGGTCGTATAGACCCTGAATATTTCTGTGACCGCAAGGCGGAATCTGAAAGATTGGTGAAACTCCTGCTTAACGGGAACAATGTGGTGCTGAAATCGGACCGCCGCATGGGAAAGACGGGTTTGATACAATACTGTTTCGACAAACCTGAGCTGGAAAGGAAATATTACACCTTTTTTATTGACATACTGCATACCACATGTCTGCAGGAGCTGGTTCATGAATTGGGCCGTGCGGTTTATGAGCAGATAATGCCGCGCGGGAAAAAAATGACCCGGCTGTTTTTGAAGGCCTTGCGGAGTCTCAACGGCAGTTTTGGATTTGATGCTGTTTCAGGTACACCAACCTTCAGTGTCGGTTTGGGGGACATTGAACAGCCGGAATACACGCTGGAGGAGATTTTCCGCTATCTGCAGCAGGCAGACCGTCCATGTATTCTGGCCATTGACGAGTTCCAGCAGATAGGCAGGTATCCGGAAAAAAACATTGAGGCGTTGCTGAGGGGACACATGCAAAGGTCAGGCAACTGCCATTTTATTTTTGCAGGCAGTGAAAAGCACATGCTTGGGCTGATGTTTGACAGCCATAGCCGTCCGTTCTATAAAAGTGCCGACAATATGGATCTGGCGGCCATCCCGCGTGAGCAATATATTGAGTTCATCTGCGAAAAATTCTCAGAAAAGAATCGTAAAATTGAGGCTGAAGTGGCGGGAACGGTGTATGACATGTTTGAGGGGCACACCTATTATGTCCAAAAAACTATGAACGGGGCTTTTTCCAATACTGCGCCGGGCGAGGCTTGCGGCATGGAGACGGTTATGGACTCGTTGCAGGCTGTCCTTGATAGCAATGAAAGCATGTACAAGGAATATCTGTCAAAGATGACCTTGAGGCAGAAAACCCTCCTTTATGCCATTGCCGCGGATGGTTGGGCCTCGCAGATAACCTCCGCAGCTTTTGTCAAAAGGCACAAGCTGGCTTCCGCCAGTTCGGTGCAGGCGGCCATTAAGACATTGCTGGAAGAGGAGCTTGTTGTGGAGGAGAACAAACGTTACCGTGTCAGCGACAGATTCTTCGGCTTGTGGATAAAAAGAAGGATGCTTTCATGAGCTTCATGCTGGAACTCGTGGAGGGGTGAATATTTTTCCGCTGCGGCATGTAATATTCCGGGTGGCTGAAACGTTTTAGTAACGGTAAAAAGATAATCAATTAAATTAATCAATAATCTGATGAAAAAAACAGCAACACTCTTTCTCGCCGCCGCACTCACTATCGGTCTGTGCACCGGCGTCTCAGCGCAGGTCATGAAAACATCCCAACCGCAGGAACGGTTGGACGTGCGGACTTTTCACCTGGAGAACGGCCTGAAGGTGGTCATGGCCGAGGAGCATTCCGCTCCCAAGGTTTTCGGGGCGGTCATCGTGCATGCCGGGAGCAAGAACGAGGACACCGCCTACACCGGAGTCGCCCACTATTTCGAGCACATGATGTTCAAGGGTACCGACCGAATCGGCACCACCGACTGGGCAAATGAGAAGATCTACCTTGACAGCATCAGCATGATGTACGACAAGTTGCGCGAGACAAAGGATGAGGAGGGGCGCAAGGCCGTGCAGAAGGAGATAAACCGGCTCAACATCGAGGCCTCCAAGTTCGCCATCGCCAATGAGACCGATGCAATCCTGCAGAAAATGGGCTGTACCGGCCTCAATGCGGGTACGAGCTATGACTATACCGTCTACTATAACACGTTGCCCAGCAATCAGCTGGAAAACTGGATGGATGTATATGTGGAGCGTTTCCGCAATCCGGTGTACCGGCTTTTCCAGAGCGAACTTGAGGCGGTGTATGAGGAGCGCAACCTCTACGCCAATGACATGATGTATGAGTTCACCCGCAACATTTTCAGGGAATCCTTCGGCAGCCATCCCTACAGCCGCGATGTGATAGGTCTGGACGAACATCTTAAAAACCCGCAGCCTTCCCAGATGAAGGTGTTCTATGACAAATATTACGTGGCGTCCAACATGACCCTGTTGCTGGTGGGGGACTTCAACACGGAGGAGGCGTTGCAGATGGTAAGGGAGCGTTTCAACGCATTGCCGAAAGGGGAGCCACAGCCCAAGGCGGAATATGAGCTCCCGAAATTTGAAAGCCGGGTGGTCAAGGAGGTGAAGCAGACTCCCATCAAAGCGGGGCTGATGTTTTTCCCCGGCGTTCCAAACCATCATCCTGACAAACTGACGTTGGAGGTGATGAGCGAAATTCTCTCTGGCGGCAACGGCAGCATGGACAAACTCTCCACCAGTGGGAAACTGCTCTCCGCTAATCTTATTCCCCTTTCGTTGGAGGATGCCGGCAGCAATGTGATCCTCTATATTCCCAAACTTGTCGGGCAGAAACACGCGGAAGCCGAGGAGATGATTTGGAACTGCATCGATTCGGTAAAGAAGGGTCTTTTCAGTGACCGGCTGCTCGAAAGCATAAAGATGCAGAACTTGCGGGACCGGCTGGAACAGGTTGAAAGTGTGAACGGCATCGCCATGTTGCTGGAACAGCTCATCTGTGAGGGCAGCAGCTACGAGGAATGGGAACAGGACAACGAACGGCTCCAAAACATGACAAGGGAGGAGATCATGGAGGTGGCCAACCGCTATTTCGACAGTCTCCGTTGTACATCCATCCGCTCATCCATGGGTTTGCCGAAGAAAAACTCTGCCGTCAAGCCGGACTGGGATCACCTTGATGTCCAGAACCAGGGGGAGGAATCGGAATTTGCACGGATGATCGGGGAGCGGCACGTCAATGAGATAACGCCGCAGGTGATTGATTTTGACAAGGCGGTTACCACATTGCCTGTCACCTCCGGCTGCAACCTGTATGCTTCACCTAATCCGAAAAACAACATTTTCACTCTCTCCATCTGTTACCATTATGGGGAGGCGGACGACAGGCGGCTGGAAACCGCCGCCGGATACCTGGAGATGCTTGGTGCCGGTGAGATGGACCTGCACCAGTTCGAGATTGAACTCAAGAGGTTTGGTGGTGAATTCGGCATCTACACCGAATATGATAACATTTATTTGGAAATCAGTGGTTTTGAGGAAAATTTAGACACCATCCTCTCTTTGGCAATTCTGAAACTACAGCATCCAAGGCACGATGCGCAGCAGTTGAAGAATATCATAGAAGAGACCAAGGCCGACAAGAAATCATCCAAGAACGAAGATTTCTCTTGGAATTATGCCCTATACTACTACCTGCAGCATGGTGAAAATTCACCGTTTCTTGAACAACTCACAATCAAAGAGCTGAAAAAACTGACCGGGGAGGAGCTGGTTTCCCTGCTTGAACCGATGTACCAACGCGATGGCTATGTGTCATTCGTGGGGAACACCGCTCCGGAGCGGATTAGGGACATTCTGCTGGAAAAGGGGCTGGTACGCAACGGTACTGAAAGGACGGCTCCGCGTGTCCGTCCTCACGCAAGGCATGACACCGATGTGGTTTACTATCTTACCAACAAATCGTTTTTGAAAAGCGACATACGCTTCGTCACTGAATATGGCGACAAGTTCGACCTGAATGACATTCCTGCGGCCATCCTGTTTGACGAATATTTCGGCGGCGGCATGAACTCGGTCGTTTTCCAGGAAATCCGTGAATTCCGTTCCCTGGGGTATTCCACATACGGTTATTTCAGCTACGATGTGCTTAACCGGTACAATCCCTATTTGGGATGCTATCTCGGCACCCAGTGCGACAAGACAAACGAAGGTGTGGATGCCATGATGGAGCTGGTCCGCGCTTTTCCCGAACGTCCGGAAAAGTTCCCGGTGGTGCAGCAGTACATAATCTCCACCAGAAACAGCAACTATATCGGCTTCCGCAGAATTCCGGATCAGGTCTGCTACTGGAAGGAGATCCGGCATTTTGAGAGCGACCCGCGTCCGGAGACCACCGCGCAGATCAGGAACATTAACTACGATGACCTTCGCGCATTCCATGCTAAATATATCAAAAACCGGACTCAGGTAATCGGAATTTCGGGGAATGCGAAAAAAATCGACCTGAAAGAGTTGCAGCAATACGGAAAAGTCGTCAAGCTGAAATTCAAGGATATTGTCAAGTACTGATGTCAGAATGGCATCTCTTCCGGTGAGATCCACCGGTAGCCGCTGTCCCTTTTGAACCAGGTCATCTGACGTTTCGCGTACTGCCGCGTGTGGGCCTTGATTGCCTCCACGCTCTCCTCCAGCGTGCACTTGCCGTCAAAATGGTCGAACAGCTCGCGGTAGCCGACCGTCTGAAGGGCGTTCAGCTGGCGCAGCGGGTAGAGCTGCCGCGCCTCCGCCTCAAGCCCCTCCTCCATCATGCGTTCCACCCGCCGGTTAATGCGTTCGTTGAGAGTTTCCCTGGGAAGTGCGATGGCATATTTTATTATTTGGAATGGGCGCTCCTTAGCCTGTTGTTTGCGCAGGGTGGAGTAGGGCTGTCCTGTCTGTATGCAGACTTCGAGGGCGCGTACCATCCGCACGGGGTTGTTCCTGTCCACCACTTCGTAATATTCGGGATCCTTCTCCTTCAGCATCTGGTGGAACTCCTCCACGCGGTTCTCGCGCAGCATCCGGTGGAGATTCTCGCGCAGTTCCGGGTCTGGGTCCGGAAGCAGGTCAATGCCGTTGCATAGCGCATCGATGTAGAGGCCGCTGCCGCCGCAGAGTATCACATTCTCATGGTTTTGGAACAGCTTTTCAAGCAGGACGAGAGCGTCCTGTTCATATCGGTACACGTTATAGCTGTCGTGGATGGAGAGATGTTGGACAAAATGGTGCGGCACGCGCCGCAGCTCGTCTGGTGTGGGTGCGGCTGTGCCGATGCGCATCTCACGGTAGAACTGGCGCGAATCGGCGGAGAGTATTTCGGTGCGGAGCCGTTCCGCCCAACGAATGGCCAAAGTCGTTTTGCCAGAGGCGGTCGGGCCGGTCAGTACCAGGAGGGTGGCCATCTCAGTAAAGGCCGAGCTCTTCGGTGAGGTCGGTGCTCAGGCTGTCAATGTCCTCGTCATCATAGAAGGCTTCCTCCTCCTCCAAGTCTGAGTCGTCGATAAGATCTTCAAAATCATCTTCTTTTAGATTGACAGGCTTTGGCATTTCCCCACTGCTGTGTGTGCATACAGGATATGTTTTGCCCTCTTTCCCTTCCATTGATTTAATGAGTTCGATATAGAAGGTGTGAAGGTGCAGGAAATCCTGCTCGTATATTATGCGCTGGTGCGGGTCGTTGATGCATTGGTTGAGGATCGTCTCAGACATCACCTGTTTTTTTGTCGTCAGATACTGGTGCTGCGGATCCTCTTCATCCACCTCCTGTTCAAGTGTGTCCGCATCGGAATCCATGTCAAACAGGGTGATTTCCTTAAGTTTGTTCCATTTGCGGTCGCAAATGTAGAACGATGCCAGCTCTTTTGGGTTCAATCCTTTGATGCTTTGGATGATGATGTCGTGAAAATCTTTGAAGGTCTGTTTCGCACCGATTTCGTAATCCCTTACAAAACCTTCAATCTCATCATAAAGCAGTCTGAATTTGTATATATACATGGTCCGTTTTTTTTAATTGTTCAAAATACAAAAGTAACACATTTATGAATGTCATGCCACGCTTTTCAGGAAAAAGTTTCGGATGTGGCGGAAGCGTTAGTCTTTTCAACAAAGTCCAGGAACTCGTCGCGCCCTTTGCCGGTGACGGCGGAGGTTATGAAGTAGGGGGGAGCCTCCTCCCATTTTTCCGACAGCTTTTCCAGAAACGCCTCTACGTTGCGTTCGGTACGCAGGCTGCTCTGCTTGTCGCTTTTGGTGAAGACCAGTACAAACGGAATTCCGTGCTCCCCTAAAATGTCCAGAAAGTTGAGGTCGATTTTTTGCGGTGTCAGGCGGCTGTCTATCAGTACGCAGAGGCAATAGAGGTTGCTGCGCTGGCCGATGTAGTCCATGGTCATGCGGTTCCATTGCGTGCGCAGGGTTTTGGCGGTGCGTGCGTATCCGTATCCGGGCAAATCCACCAGATACCAGCTGTCATTAATCAAAAAATGGTTGATCAGCTGTGTCTTTCCGGGCGTGGAGGAGGTCTTTGCCAGCTTGTGCTGTCCGGTCAGCATGTTGATGAATGATGATTTCCCCACATTGGAGCGTCCTATAAAGGCGTACTCGGGTTTGTCGGGCGGGGGGCATTGCGTGAAGTTCGCGCTGCTTTTCAGGTAAACGGCTTTCTTTATCTGCATATCGGTTGTTATTTTTCTGGTGTGGTTTGCTGCATCTCCTGCAGGATATCCAGCACCTCCTGGATGTCGTCGGATGTCAGCATTTTGATTTTTTGTTCCTTAATATTCAGTAACCCTTTGAAATATGGTTTGTAGTGCTTGCGCATCTCAAGCATTCCGGTGCGTTCCCCCTTGAGTGCGGCGGCGCTTCGCAGGTGCGCCTCACAGATGCGGGCGCGTTCCGCCAGATCCGGTTCCGGAGGCAGAGGCTTCCCTTCCAGCAGGGCGCGACACCGGGCGAAAATCCAGGGGTTGCCGATTGCGCCCCTTCCGATCATGATTCCGTCCAGCGGGCAGTCGGCCAGCCGTTGCATCGCGGTTTCGGCGGAGGTTATGTCACCGTTCCCGATTACGGGAATTTCAATTTCGGGGTCGTTCTTTACGGCGTTGATAAGGCTCCAGTCGGCTTCGCCCTTGTACATCTGCGACTTTGTCCGTCCGTGGATGGCTATGGCGCGGATGCCGGCCTCCTGCAGCCGTTTGGCAAGCTCCACAATGATTTTTGAGGCGTCGTTGTAGCCGATGCGTGTCTTGACGGTGACCGGCAGCGAGACGGAACGCACCACCTGGTGGGTTATCTCCACCAGCTGGTCAGGATACTGAAGCATCCCGGAACCGGCATTCTTCCCTGCGATTTTCTTCGCGGGGCATCCCCAGTTGATGTCGATGAAGTCGGGTTGGCACTCTTCAGCCAGACGGGCGGCGGCGCAGAGGCTTTCGGCGTTGTTGCCGAAAATCTGGATGCCGAAGGGATGCTCGTCCGGTCCTGAAATCAATTTGCGCCGTATCACCTCTATCTCCCTTATCAGTGCATCGGAGGCGATGAACTCGCTGACGGTGACATCGGCTCCCATTCGATGGCAGATGTCACGGAACGGTGCGTCGGTCACATCGTCCATCGGGGCGAGGTAGAGTGCGGGGCGGTCGAAAGTGTAGGTTCCAAGCTTCATGTCAACTGATTTGTAAATAATCAACGCGGAATTTTGCGATTTCGTCCAGATGGAGGCGTATTTCCCTGTTCTCATCTTTTTCGAGTGTCGGGTCTTCGCGCAGCAGGTTTTTGGCGATTTCGCGGCAATAGCTTATGATTTTCTCATCTTTTGCCAGGTCAATCAGTCGGAAGTCCATCATGCCGCTCTGCCGCGTGCCGGACATGTCGCCGGGGCCGCGCAGCTTCAGGTCGAAGTCGGCCAGCTCAAAGCCGTTGTTGGTATCCACCATGGCCTGGAGCCGACGGCGGCTCTCGGCGGTCAGCTTGTCTCCGGAAAGCAGGATGCAGTATGACTGTTCGCTGCCACGTCCCACACGGCCGCGCAACTGGTGCAGCTGCGACAGCCCGAACCTCTCGGCGTTCTCGATGATGATCACGCTTGCGTTCGGTATGTCAATTCCAACCTCAATGACGGATGTCGCCAACAGCAGCTGGGTTTTGCCTGTTGCGAAGCGCTCCATCTCGCGGTTCTTGTCCGCACTGTCCATCCGCCCGTGCACCAAGCTGATGTGGTAATATGGCTCCGGAAAGTCGCGGCTGAACCCTTCGTATCCCTCCATCAGGTTCTGCAGGTCCAACGCCTCCGATTCCTCAATCAGCGGAAAGACCACAAAGACCTGCCGGCCCGCCTGTATCTGCTTGCGTACAAACGGATAGACCTCCGGCCATGCACGCTGGCTGTAGTGGTATGTGAGAATCGGCTTGCGGTTTTTCGGCAGCTCGTCGATGACCGAAAGCTGCAGGTCTCCGTAAAGGGTCATGGCGAGGGTGCGGGGGATGGGGGTGGCGGTCATCACCAGCACGTGGGGCGGCGGGTCGTTTTTCCGCCAGAGCTTTGCACGCTGCTCCACCCCGAAGCGGTGCTGCTCGTCAATCACTGCAAGACCGAGATTGCCGAATTCAACCTTATCTTCAATCAGCGCATGCGTGCCGATGAGCAGGTCGATGGCACCGCTCTTCAGATCTTCAAGCATTTTTTTCCGCAGTGCGCTCCTGGTGCTTCCGGTGAGCAGCTCCACGCGGAGCCCGCTCTCCGCAAGCGTCCGGCTTATGCTTTCATAATGCTGTTCGGCCAGGATTTCCGTAGGCGCCATCAGGCAGGCCTGGAATCCGTTGTCGATTGCGATCAGCATGACAAGCAGTGCGGTTACTGTCTTTCCGCTGCCCACGTCGCCCTGGAGCAGCCGGTTCATCTGCCTTCCTGAAACAAGGTCGTTGCGGATTTCCCGTATCACCCTTTTCTGTGCGTCGGTCAGGCCGAATGGCAGCTTTTCGTAGCATTTGTGGAAATTGTCCCCGATTTTCGGCATCGGGAATCCTTCCTGTGAAACCTGCCGGTTCTGCCTGTGCCGGAGCAGTTGGAGCTGGAGGAAGAACATTTCGTCGAACTTCAGCCTGTAGCGTGCGGCTTTCAGCAGAGCGTCGGATTGTGGAAAATGGATGTTCGTAAGGGCTTCGCGCAGCGGCATCAGACGGCAGGCCTGCAAAAGGTGGTGCGGCAGGCTCTCCTCTATGCGGTGGCTGTATCCGTTCAGCAGCTGCATGCAGAGCCGGCTGATGTTCCGGCTGTCCAGTCCGGAACGTTTCATCTTTTCGGATGTGTTGTAGAATGGCTGGAAGGGGATGGAGATGCCGCTGTTCGCCCGCTCCTCCTCCAGCTGGATTTCCGGATGGGTGATGCTGAAACGCTGCCCGAACAGCTGCGGCTTGCCGAACACAACGTACGGACGGTTCAGCTTCAGGTTCTTCTCCATGTAGGCGATGCCGTTGAACCACACCAGCTCCATGCTGCCGCTATCATCCTGGAACAATGCGACCAGACGCTTTCCCCGTTTCTCGCCAATAACCTGCATGCCGGTGATTACCCCTTTTATTTGCAGGTATGACTGCGCATGCATCGGCACTTCGCTGATGCGGTAGAAGCGGGATTTGTCCACATATTTGTAAGGGAAATAGAAAAGAAGGTCGTACAGCGTAAAAATCTGAAGCTCCTTTTTCAGTATTTCCGCCTTGCGTCCGCCCACACCTTTGAGGGATTCGACGGGCGTCTGCCAGAAGGGAAGCATGTCGCCTGTCATGACCGGCCCCCTTCCTCTTTCCGGTCGGCGCGGCAGTTCCGTCCGCTCTTTTTCAGCGCCTCCGCAACAATCCACTGCAGCTGCCCGTTGACGGAGCGGAATTCGTCCGCAGCCCATCGCTCCACAGCCTCCATCGTATTGGAGTCCATGCGCAGCAGGAAGCTTTTTGTCCCGTTCGTGTTCTCCTTATCCTTTGTCATGACTCCCTCTCCAATGCTTCACCAAGGGTCATTGAACAGATGTTATCCTTTGAAATATGTTTGTCGTATAACCGGATGCAGAGTATGACAAATGCCATGACAATGAATCCGGAGAGTCCTGCCATGCCGTTCAGCAGACTGTTGCCGCCATAAGTGAAAAAGATGTATGTGCCGGCCAACGCGTTGACGGTGCCGTGCATTATGGCCGCCACTATCATCGATTTTGCCTTCAGCACAAAATACAGCTCGATAATGCCGAGCAGAATGCACATCGCCACCATCATCGGCACTCCCCACTGCGGGTGGTCCGGATAGTTGTGGCCCATCAGGATGAGCGGAAAGTGCCAGATGCCCCAGACAACGCCGATAAACAATGCAGCTTTGGCGAACTTCACATTGCGCAATGCGCCGACAAGATAGTTCCGCCAGCCGTACTCTTCACCGAAGGCGGCCACCGCATTGACGGTGACACCGGCAATCAGGCCGCTGAACAGTACCATGACAATCATCATTGCAGCCGGCATTTTTCCAATCTGCTCCCTTACAAGTTCCTGCTGCTCTTCAGGGACATTCATCTGGTTGATTAGCTGCTCGGCGTTGTACTCCAGTGTGACGCCCGGCATCAGCCCGTTGACGAATATGCAGGCTGCCACCATGAACACTGGCAGCAGCCAGGCCACAAGCCATGCCCAAGACAAATTGAAGCTGACCAATCCCGTATGGTTGAATTTCTCCTTGTGAACGGCCTGCAGGACGAGTGCCGTCAATAATGGCATGAACATGTAGAAGACCGAAAACAGGTTTAGCCCGACAGATTGTTTTGAAAGCCCGAGTCCCCAGTATGCTGCGGCGAATGCCGCCCAACTGGCAAGGCATACAATTATTGAAAAAACAATCGCTTTCCTCATATCCGAATCTGATATTGTTTTAATATTATTTTAATTTTGCAAAAATATAACAAATCCGAATACGGAATGCAGGTTTGCGGGATTTTTTTTTTCAGAACACCGCACTATACCCCACGCAGACCTTTGCGGCGCGGAGGCGGAAGCCTTGGCCGTCGTGGGCGGCAACGGCGTAGTTGAGGCTGAGCAGTCCGGCCTTGGAGTCGAATGAGAAGCCGATGCCCATGCCGACCGGGTGGTCGTTCCGGTAGCCGCCGACACCTTTCCGCTCGTACCAGCCGCCGTCCGCAAATGCTTGAAGAAACATGTCCCTATCCATGAAAAAACGAAGTTCCCCGGTCAGAAATGTGTAAGCCGAGGCGGTGACGGACTGTTCGTCCAGACCGCGCAGGCTGCGCAGCCCACCCAACATGAAGAGGTCGCTGCTGTTCAGGCGGTTGTCGAGAATGATTCCGCTTTGAAACCGTATGTATTGCACCCAGCGCCTGCCGAACGGCAGAAATCCCTCTGCGTTGCCGCTGCCGCGTGCCACCGTGTTGTGTTCTCCATCGGCAATCTCTGTTTTCCGTCCGATTTCGCCCGACAGGTCAAGGTGAAATCCCTTATGCGGAATGCGTATCCGGTCGGTTCGCAGTGCGGAAAAGCGAAGACCGTACATGTCGCTTCTGCAGTCTCTTTGGCCGGATGTGGCTATGGTGCTGCTGCGTTCATACCGGTAATACATTTGGATGAAATCGTTGCCTTTAAGCAGGTGGCGGAACCCTATGGGCAGGGAAACCCGGTGATATGTGCTGTCGCTTTTCAGCAGGAAGAACTGTCCGTACAGCCCGAACGGTGTGCCGAACAGGCAGGGATAGCTGCCTTCAACCTGCAGCTGCTGGTGCTCGGGACGCGGACGGTTCCAGTCCACGGAAAACTCCTCCCCACGTGCCAGCACATTTGTGAGTTTCAGCTGCATCTGTCCGTAAAGGGTGATGCCGTCGCCCTGTCCGTTTGAGCCAAAGCCGACATATCCGTCGAAACTGTTGGCGTTTTTCTTGTTGAGATAAACGTAAAGTGCAGCCGATTCGGAGGTGAAGGTGGGGGAGGGAGGACGTGTCATCTCCACATAAGGCAGGACGTTCAATGCTGTTGCCGCCTGTGTGACGCACTGTTCGCGGTATGGGGTTCCGCGCCGGATTTTCAGGTATGGGTATAGAAAGCGTGGAGAGAGGCGGGCATCGCCTTTCAGCACTATGCTGTCCCAGCGGATGAATGGATTTGCGATGATTTGCACCACAACTGAGTCAGGATGTTGGAGGGATGGCTGCCACATGCGCACCTCCGCAAAAGGGAATCCGTGGTTTTCCAGATAGGTGAGTGTTTTTTCGGCATCTTCTGCCACCGTGGAGCGGGTAGGGGTACGGTGCCATGCCGGCAGGGCAAGCCCTGAATTGCGCAGGGTGTCGGAAAGTTCCATTCTAAGGCGGAGTGCTGTGTCGTGTTGTCCGCAGAGCTGGAGTGACAAAACACAAAGCAGTGCCAACATCAGTGTTCCGCACCGGGAATGGTGTAAATGCATTATTCGAAATGATAAAAATATTGGTTGGCCTTCTGCTTGTAGAACGGCGTCATGCTTGGCGGAACAGTCCGGTACATCTCTGTCTGCTGCTGCCGTTGGTTCTGCCGGTTGATCCATTCCGGCGGCGGAGTGCGCTGGAGCTCGCGACCCTGTTTGGATTCTCTGGTATCGTCCTTTTCCCGCTGCATTTCCGCTCTTTCGGATTGCAGCATCCTGGTGGTTATGTCGCGCTGGCGGTTAATAGTTTCCTGGTTCAGGATTTTGTTGACCAGCTCCTTTTCGGTCTGCTCCATCTCCTTCATCATCCGTTGCACGTTGCCGGCCTCAGCTTGGCGCCCCTCCTTCTGTAACTGGGAGAGCTTGTCCTGCATCATGCGGCGTATGGCCTCCTGACGGGCCGCCATACGGGCGAACTGCTCGCTCTGGTTGCCTGTCTGCCCCTGTTTTTTGCCTGTCTGCCCCTGTTTGGAGGGCTGTCCGCCCTGTTGCTTGCGCATCTCCTCCAACTGTTTGTTGAGCTGTTCCTGCATTTCACGCAGCGATTTCATGTCCTTTGGCTTGTTCCCACCGCTGCTGCTTCCCTGCTTGCATTGGCCGCTCTTGCATGAGTTACCGCCTTTTGCCCCCTGCTGCTGGATGTTTGTCATCGATTCGGCGAGCATCAGGGCCAAGTCGTTCAAGGATGTCATGACATACTGTTGTTTTGATACGGCGTTGTTGAAGTTGCGCGGACGATAATAATAGTACACCTGTTCCTGTGTCTGTCCGATGTCCGAAAGGATCTGACGCTGGGCGTTGTTGATTTGGGTGATTTGTTTATAGACAAACGGTTTCACCGCCTGTTGGCGTTTGGCGATGGCTGCGATGCTGTCTTCAATCATGCGGAGGTTCTCCTTTAACGTGAACTGGTCGCGGATCACCTCTTTGGCATTTGGGTCCTGGATGTTCATTCCTGCAAGCCGCTTCATCAGCTTTTCCTGTTGGAATGAGGCTTTTACTATGTTGTCCAATATCCTGCGGATGCTTTGCACATCCTCTGCCGCGCTGTTGTCCATGCTCGCCTGAAAATCGGACTCCATCTTCTGCTGCATCTGCTGCATCTGTTCGCCTGCCTTCTGCTGGTGCGGCGCGGCCTGTTTGCCGTTCTGCTTCTGCAACTGTTCCATTGCCTGCTGCATCTCCTTCCGGATGTTGTTTTCCAATGTTTTCTGGTCTGGAATTTTGAAAGGCTGTTCCAGTTTGTTATTTAGTTCACGCAGACTTTCCGCATCCTCCATCAATTGGTTGAATTCATTCTTGAGCTGCTGCTGTTTCTGTTCGATTGCTTTGTTGTCCGCATCGTTCTTGGCGGCCTCCTTGGCGAGTTCCAGCTGCTTTTCGGCCAGCTTGTCCGCCTGTTCCAGAATGTTTTCCATTTTCTGCTCCACCTCCAAACGCTTGAAGAGGGCCAGATCCATGTCCAGCTGTTTGTTCAGTTCCTCAGTGGACATACGGATTTTCTCCAGTGCCTCATTCAACTTCTCCTTGTCCATCTCCTTTTCCATCATACGCTGGATTTCCATCATGGTCTGCTTCATTTCATCGGAGAATAGTTCGTCCATTCGCTGCTGCAGCTCCTCCTGCTTCTGAAGAATTTCATCGGAGAGGCTTTCATATTGGTTTTCCAGTTCCTGCTGCCTTTTTTGCGCTTCAATGGCATTTTCTGTCTCCTTTTTCAGCTCCTGCCATTGCCTGATCAGCTCTTCCAGTTCCTTTTTTTCCTGCCAACCGGCCTCCTTCTGTCCTATCATTTTTTTCTTAAGAGCCTCAATGCGTTGCAAAATCTCACTATTTTCCTTCATCATTTGGGAGAGACCCTCTTTGGTTTCCTGCTTCACCTGCTCCGACTGCTCCCTGATCTCATCGGCTGTGGGAAGTTTGAATGTCATTTCGCCGGTGCGGCTCCGTTTGCTGCCGTTCACCCCATCATTGTCCCAGACTTCAAAATAATAGTGCAGACTTTCCCCTAATGAGAGGGAGAGCGTCTGTGCGTCAAAATAGAAATAGAAGGGTTGGGCGGTGGCGTCCGGTTGGAAGGGGATTGGGGTTGCTGTGGCAGGGCGCACCGTGTCCTTGTCCTTCATGACAAAACTGACAAACTGCAGTTTCCGGAAGCCGTAGTCGTCGCGTATTCCGCCTTTGAAATAAAATCGGTCGAAATAGAGCGAATCCTGACTCCTCTCCACATGGATTTCAGGAAATGCATCAGGAATGACACTGACAAAATACTGCAGGGAGTCACGGTTGTTCAGATAACTGTTGCTGCTTGAAACCTGATATGAGAAATCGTTTCTGGCCTGTACGCCGTAGCTGCAGAGATTATTGTTGCATGGAATGCGGATTTGCTGTGTGCCAGTGGTGATCTGCACTTCATCGGCATTTGCTGTGTGGAATTTCCAGGTGATGTGTGTGCCTTGCGGAACTGTTATGTTTCCGTTGTTGTCCATCGTTTCGGTGATTTTGTGCAGGTAGGCCGGATAATCCAGCGTGACGCTGAAATGCAACAGGTTGGGTTTTGGCAATACACGTATGTGATGTTCCGGTGACCTCACCTCCTCACTCTCAAAGTGGAGACGGGTATCGTTGCGGAGCCTTTTCAGCTTGTAGCGGAATTCCACGGTTGAAACCCGCTCCATCCGGTACCGTACGCCGTCAGCATTGACAAATGCCTCCTCTGGAGTCTCTTTGCCTTTGATTTTCACCGTGATTTGTAGATCTTCATCCTGAAACAGTTCCGAAACCGGATTCTCCCATTCAAACTGGTATGGGGCCGGCTTTTCATATGCGGTCTGATGGTGAATGATCCGTCGGGTCGGTCCGGTGAAGAGCTCGCTGTTCCAGCCAAGAAGCAGAAGGATTATCAGGGCGGGTGGCAGCGCATATTTAAGATATTTCAGGTTTTTGCGGAAGTCAATCGCCTTATGGAAGGTGAAAGGTTTCATCTGCTCGATTCTACGTTCAATTGCGGCATCCAGCAGGCTGTATCCTTCGGGATTCTGTTCGGCGAGCTCGTGAAGTTGCAGTGTGTTCAGCAGTTTGTCATCGATTTCAGGAAAATGTTTCCCGATCAGACGGGCCGCATCCTCATAACTTAGCCTTTTCAGCCAGCCGGCCTTGCGGAATAGCGGCAGCAGGATCATGCCTGTGAGCACGCCGGCATTCAAAATCAGAAATCCGTAGAATATGCAGGTGCGGACAATAGTATTGCTGTAGGTGTAGTATTCAAAAAGGGATACAATCAGGAAAAGTGCCAGCAGGATGGCAGCAAACAGAATGCAGCCGCGCACCGCAATGTTGTTGTAGTATTTGCGGACAAAAAGCTCCAGTTTTTCAATTAGTTCGTTGTCGTGTGCTTCCATGGCTCTTTAGCGTATTGTGTGTTTCAAACGCGGCATATTGTTTTTTATTGTGTCTTTTGTGCAGGAAAAAAAACAGTGTGCCGAATCAACAAAAACGTGTTGAAAAAAGATTGCCTCCAAACTCCTTTTTCCGATGCAAAGAGGACTATTTTTGCAGGTGTGAACCACAGATATGTAATGTAAAAACGTTAAAAACATGCAGAATAGCACGATAAAATTATGTAAAACTCTGTGCATCTGTCTTCTGATGCTTTTTTTGAGCGATGTTTCCGCACAAAAGACCCAGACCTTCCAGATGCCGGAAGCCCAGTTGAAGACGGCCAAAGAATTGTTTGAAATGCAACAATATGGTGCGGCCAAAGATTTGTTCATGAAAATCATGTCAGATGCCACCGGCTTCTGTGAGGCACAACGGGAGGAGGCCCACTTTTATGCGGCGGTCTGTGCCTGCCGTCTGCATCACAAGGATGCCGGCATGCTTTGCAACGCCTACACAGGAACCTATCCCGAAAGCATCCATTCCAGCCAGTTGTACTGGAATCTGGCAAACTACCGCTTCAACAGCAGCGCCTATCATCTTGCATTGGAATCTTACGAACGTGTGGATGAGGGTGCGCTGGATCCGGTGAGCCGTTTGGAATACCTCTTCAAAAAGGGCTACTGTTATTTCTACGAGAACAACTATGACGAGGCGAAGCCGCTTTTTGCGGAGGTGAAGGGGACCGACAGCCCGTATGCGAACAAGGCTCTTTTCTATTATTCCCATATCCTTTATGAGGAGCGTAGTTACCGGGCCGCCATCGATGGCTTTGAAAAGCTTAAGGAGGTGTCGGGCTACAGCAGCATCGTCCCCTTCTACATCGCCCAAATCCGCTACGCGATGGGCGAATACGAAAAGGTGGTGGCAGAGGCGGGGAGCCTGTTGGAAAAAAGCACGGAAAAACGGGAGCCTGAAATCAACCGGATTGTGGCACAGTCTTACTATTCCATGGGAAAGTATAAGGAGGCCATCCCTTACATGAACAACTATTTTGCAAAGGTGGAGATGGCCACATGCGAGGATTATTATTGTTTGGGGTATTGCCATTATCATGAAAAACAGTATGAGGATGCCATAAAATGCCTCACACGGGCCATCTGCAGGAATCAGGATTCGATTAACCAGCAGGTTTATTTCGCCATCGGCGACTGCTATCTGCAGACCGGCCGTAAGGAGTTTGCCGCCAATACATTCTATGCCGCGTATGAATTGAAGAAGGATCCTTACCTGACGGAGGATGCCCTTTTTACCTACGCAAAGCTTCAGTACGAACTCTCCGCCAACCCATTTTCCAACGCCATCTCCGCGCTGGAAAAATACATCAACGAATATCCCAAGGCGGCACGGCGGGCGGAGGCCGAACAATATCTTTCCGACATTTACCTGACTACCAAAAACTATCAGGCGGCCATCAAATCTCTGGAAAAAATGGAACACCGTTCGGCACGGCTGAACGAGGCTTACCAACGGGTGCTATGCTTCAAGGGAATGGAACTATATAACGCAGGCAAATATGCGGAAGCACGGAAAGTCCTTTCCCAGTCAATGGCGAACAACTATCTTTCCGAGGTCTATTCCCAAAGCCTCTTCTGGATGGCGGAGTCATTCTATCAGGAGCATAACTACGCCTCATCCGTTGAGGGCTATAACCGCTTCTTCGCCTCGGAGGGGGCGGCACGGACACAGGAATACGGACAGGCCTTTTACAATGCCGGATATGCCCATTTCAAGGAGCGTCAGTATTCCCACGCCCTGACCAAGTTCCAACAGTTTGAAAGCCGCAAGGGTTATGCCGGTAACCAGCGGATGGAGGCCGATCTCTATAACAGGATGGGCGATTGCTGCTTCATGCTTTCCGAACTGGACAAGGCACAGCGCTATTACTCCAAGACTATTGCCTTGGGCGGTTATGACGTCGATTATGCGCTCTATCAGAAGGCGGCCTCTATGGGCGGCCTTTACCGTTATGATGAGAAAATCGCCCTGCTTGCACAGTTGCGGGAACAGTATCCAGCCTCCACCTACACTTCGGATGCTCTGCTGGAGGTTGCCGACACCTACCTTTCCAAGGGCACCACGGACAAGGCGGCGGAAATGTACACCGACTACATCCGGAAATATCCGAACAACCAGCGCACCAAGGAGGTGATGCTGAAGCTCGGTCTGGTTTATTTCAATGCTGAGGATGATGAGAACGCCTTGCGCATCTTCAAGCAGATTGTGCAGGACTACCCGAAGACCAAGGAATCAGCCACCGCGCTGAAGAACATCGAGAACATCTATTCCATCTCCGGGAATGTGGAGGAGTTCTTCGCTTATGTGCGCAATGTCTCCTTCGCCAACATCACGCCGGAGGCGCAGGATTCCATCACTTATAACTCTGCGGCGGACAAATACTATAATAAGCAGTTCCCGGAAGCGGAAAAAGGATTTGACGCCTACATTGAAAAATTTCCGGAAGGTGTTTTTGCCACCCACGCCCATTTTTATCGCGCCGAGTGCCGGATGCGGCGCTCACATGTGAATGAGGCGCTTTCTGATTATGAATATGTCATGGAGCATCCGTTGGCACAGTTTGAAGTAACTGCGCTGCTAAATGCCGCTGACATCCATTTCAAGAACAGGAACTATCGGGCCGCCATCAAATGCTACCAACGTCTGCAGCAGATGGATCTGCTGCCCTCCAACAAGGAGGCGACCGCCTTGGGACTGATGCGGTCCTATTACGCCGACTCCAATTTCAATAGTGCCACCATCATGGCCAAGACATTGCTGGGGCTTGACAAGGTTTCCAACGAAATGCGGGAGGAGGCACATGCCGTCATCGCCCGTTCGGCTGTCTCGCTGAAGGATTGGGCGGTTGCTGCGCAGGAGTTCGGCTGGCTCAGCAAGAACTCCAAGTCGGAGTATGCTTCGGAGGCGCTCTATATGTTGGCCAACATCGAATACCTGCAAGGTGATTTGGAGACCGCTGAGAAAAAGGTCTTCGAGGTGCTGGTGAACATCGCCTACGAATACTGGTCGGTGAAAAGTTACATTCTGCTTGGTGACATTTACGCCGAAAAGGGCAACACATTCCAAGCCAAGCACACCTATCTGAGCATCATTGACAATTATGACGGGGAGGAGCTGCGTACCCTGGCGTTGAACAAGTACAACTCTTTGCTGGCCAAGGAGGAGGCTGCCGCCAAACAGCAACAGCAGCGGCAGGAGGAACTGGACCGGCAGAACGATAATCTGGAATTAGGCAATTAAAAATATGAAAAGCGTTTCCCATATGAAAAGGACCATTTTTGCAATTGTGCTCTTTGGCGGCTTTACGTTGACAGGCCTGCAGGGGCAGACCCAATATGATGTGCTGGTGAAATCGGCATTCAGCCCGGTCATCCAGGACGCACAGAAGAAAATCAGTTTTCCGGCCAAAATCGTGGATACCGTTGCGGCGCGTCCGCAGATGGAGTATCCCCTCCAGATACGTCCGCTGCCAACCCATTTCACGCCGGAACCCATCAAGGCTCCCCGTGTGGGCAAGGATGCCATCGCACGGCTTTACCAGCATTACATCAAGGCGGGGGTGGGATACCTGCAGCCGTTGCTGGAGTACAACTTCAACACGCTGCGTTCCACCAAGCAGTCTTTCGGGCTTCATATCTACAGCCATGCATCGTTGAATCCGGTGAAGGGATGTGCCATCTCCTCTTATGGGGAAAACAACATCGGGTTGTATGGCCAGCAGTACCGTGAAAAATTCCATTTCAGTGAAGAGGCCGGTTACGCTTTTGACCATTATCACTGCTATGGCTATCCCGCCGATTCCCTGGAAAAGCAGTTTGGATGGTCGCAAAAGGCGGAGGATATCGCACGCCATTACCATCGCGCCCATGCCTCGTTCAAGGCATACACCCCCTTCACCAAAAACAGTACCCGCCTGAAACGGCAATATGCGGTGGACTATGCGCTGCTGTATGACAATTATCATTCTTTTGAACATGATGTGCAGGCTGGTGTCACTTTGGACAAACGGCGGAAAGTTTCATGGCTGGACATGTTCCGGCTGGTAGGAGACCTTAACATGGAATATGCCCACAATTACTGGGACACCACCCACGGACAGTACGACACTTGGATTTTCCGTGCGGTGCCGAAGGTGCAGCTTGAGGAGGATTTGTGGAAACTGTCCCTCGGCGTGGCGGTCGGTGTCGGTCTGGAGAATTCTGAGGTGTCCGCTGCTGTATTTCCGGATGTGCGGGCCCATCTTGATATTGTGCCTGAAATTCTTTCAGTGTATGCTGGAGCCGAGGGAGGCATGATTAGGGATGCTATTGGAAAGATCTCCGTGGAGAACCCATTCCTTGCGCCATCGCTCGATTTGGGGATTGACCGTCAGTACCGCCTGTTCCTCGGTACTCGGACCAATCTTTCCAACAGTCTGATTTTCGGAGCACAGATTGGCATGGAAATGCATTCCGGAATGCCCTTCTATCTGCCGGACACTACCAATGTGGTGATGTTTGACACCACGCAGTTCAGGCTGCTCAACACATTCGGCATCGCCCATGCGAAGGCTTCGCTGACCAATGTGCATTTGGATGCGGCCTACCATTACAAGGAGGCGTTGCGGATTGCCGCAGATTTGGATTATTTCTCCTATTCCACGGACGACACGGTGGTGCTTTTCTATAAGCCGCAGTATGTGATTTCATTGTCGGCCGATTATCTTTGGAAAAGCAAGATACGTGTCGGCATGGACTGGGTATGGAAGGGTGGACTGTTTGCGCCGGAATATGCTGCGGACGGGAGCCGGAGCAAGGTTTCCCTGCCCGACTGGTTTGACTGGAGCCTGAGCACAGAATATATCTGGAACCGCCGCCTGCGTCTCTTTGCTGAACTTAACAACCTGCTCGGAAGACGCAACCAGCGTTATGCACAATACTATACCGAACGGTTCAACTGCCTGTTGGGCGTGAAATATGTTTTCGGCGGAGAATAGGATGCATCTAAAGGAGATACAGCTTATAAACTTTAAGAATTACGAGGAGGGCCTCTTCTCCTTCTCGCCGGGATTGAACGCCATCAGCGGCAGGAACGGGGTGGGGAAGACCAACCTGCTGGATGCGGTGCATTACCTCTCAATGTGCAAAAGCTATTACACCGCCACCGACCAGCAGAACATCCGTCATGATGCCGGTTTTTTCGCCCTGCACGGGCTCTTTGATGAGGATGGGACGGAGGCTAAGGTCTCCTGTATCCAGAAGGCGAACAGCCGGAAGGTTTTCAAAATCCATCAGAAGGAATATGAGCGGATGTCCGACCATATCGGGCGTTTCCCTTCGGTGATGATTTCCCCGTACGATCAGGATTACATCCAAGGAGGCAGTGAACTCCGTCGCCGCTATTTCGACAGTGTGGTCTCGCAGTTGGACCATGCTTACCTGGACGGGCTGGTGCAGTACAACCGTCTGCTGATGCAACGTAATGCCCTGCTTAAGCAGGCTTATGACCGGTCATCGCTTAATCCTGCCGATTTCGAGGTTTGGGACGAGCGGCTCTCCCAGTTTGGCGTGCGGCTTCATGATGCGCGGGCGGCATTTCTGGAGCAGTTCCTGCCGGTTTTCCTGCGCTATTTCCGTCAGATTGCCGATGACGGGGAGACGGCTGAGATTCTCTATGAGAGCAGCCTGGACGAACAGCCTATGTCCGACGGGTTGCGGGAGTCGCTCCAGCGGGACTATTATTCCGGCCATACCACATGCGGCATACACAAGGATGATTTCCTGTTTCTTTGCAACGGTTATCCGGTCAAGAGATATTGCTCGCAGGGGCAGCGCAAAACATTCCTGATTGCTTTGAAGCTGGCGCAGTTTGAATATATCAGGCAGATGAAGAAGGTAAAACCTCTTCTTTTGCTGGACGATGTCTTTGACAGGCTTGACCAACGCCGTGTCCGGTGTCTGACACAACTGGTTGCCGACGAACAGTTCGGGCAGGTCTTTCTGACGGATACTGATGCCCAACGGTTGGAATCGGTCTGCACGGCCACCGGGATTCCCTGCCAGCAGATAGCGTTATAAGTTGCCGATAACTGAAATGCTTCGCCTTCTCACGGATGGAGATGGGGACGGAGGAGGTGATGGAAATGACCAAATCCGATTAAGAGATTGGAAGGTTAACCTTTATTCATCTTTGCAGGAAGAATCCTGTCCACAATCACATATGTTCCCTCAATATGGTAAACATAAATCCAACGACGGTTGTGAGACACCATTCTACGTGCTTTAGGATGAATCATGCGCAATGTCCGGGATGTTGTGCAACCGTTACATTCAGCATATATGGACAACATTTTGATTTCAGACCGCATGTTGTTGGCATAGCGTATAGCCCTCTCCTCCGACAACATCTCGTCCAGAAAGACCCGCAAATTGTCCATATCAGTCCGTGCAGAGCGGCTGATTCTTACTTCATAGATTTTCATAGTCCTTACGCACCAATGAAATCAATTCATCAAAATAGGCGTCAACCGACATTGTGCCTGACAGCAACTCCTCTTCAGACAAATCTGTAACAGGAACCTGGCAGCCCTTTGCCAAACCATAAGCAGGTTCCGGCTCCGAAACCACAATCACCTTGTTTTTTTCTTTTTTATATTGTTTTCCCATTGCATTGACTTTTTATTCCATTTAATCACACCAAATCTTCAAACTGTTTTCACACAAGCCGTATCAGTAGTTTCAAATTATCGGTTATGACACTGCAAAAGTATTCAAAATCCCGACACAGATTCCGCGTGGACGAAAAAAAAAAATTTGCTCTTCCGTCTATCACATCGGTGCCTCGCTGAAAGACCTCGGAAAGAAATGGTTCGCCTTCTCGCGGATGGAGATGGAGGCGGAGGAACTTTTCAATGACCGCTTCCAATTCATTTATCCAATGCTTGAAACATATGTTCATCGTATCAAACAACTGGCAATATCTGCATAGGCACCAGTTCCTGACAAGATGAAATCTTAATCCATCGACACGTACTTTGTATTTATTCAACGGCACTGCCATTTCTGTTATCGGATCGATACGGCTAATAGTTTCAGATACCTGCTCATCAATCATTTCTTGAATTGTCCTTATATATCTCATATTTCAAAGATTTTTAATGTTATAACTTAATTATTCTGAATATATTGTGTACCGTCCATATTTATGCCACGTCCCTGACCGTCCGTACTGGTATCTTCGGAATTTTATAGTGTAACGGTTTTAAAACCATTCTTTTCATACGCAAACAAACCCATATTTGAACCGGGTCTTTCAACCCCTTCAAACACAAATGGTATGTCCAAATGTTTTATATATTGGGAATATGCTTGATTTATTTTGTTTAATGATATTTTTTTTGCAATTTTTTCTAAACTGCCTGTATTATGCAAACAATAAATATCACCACCTTTACTAATAATTGCCGGATCTTGTGTTTGCCCATCCATTGTGAGACATTTTAAGATACATCCCTTAAATTTTTCAAATGGCATCGAATCCGGTTTGGCGACAAAGTATGAACGTTCAACAGCATCTACCAATTCATTTTCTTCGGCATCCCTATAATCACTGCCATTAGGGTTTTCCCTCCAATGACCGACCAATTGGTGAACTCCCATTTCATCAGCATTTAAAATACCACGAAGATTACGATTTCGCATGATGTTTTCTTTTTTCGTCAACGTACTTCTATATGCAGTAAGTATAGCAAAGTCTTTTTCTTTCATTTGAGACAATAATCTATTAAAGGAGCCCTCAACAATCAAGTTATGATTGCTGCAATTTGTGTATTCATAAACTTTTGCTTTATAAGATTTTGAATACTTACAAAGCAGTGAATTCGAGTAATCTTCAAATGGTAAAAATGAAAAATCTTTCTGTTCTTTCATGAATTCTGAATTTATTTGAATTTGGGAATCATAAAAAACCAATTTTTCTTGAATTATTTGCAGCTATTTTTTCGTTGTTACAGAGTTCTATAATGGCACTTTGCGGGCATCCGGTTTCACCGTGGAGGATGCTGAAGACAGTATACTTCCGGGCAATATTCTCTATCTGGCCTCCACTGAAACTGTAACGTCCGGCAATGGTGTCGGCATCCATCGCGGACAATTCGGGTATCTTTGTCTGCCATATTTTGCTGCGCACTGTGGCATCAGGCTTGTCAAAACGTATCTTGTAGAGGAAGCGGCGCTCAAAGGCACTGTCAAGGTTCTCAGTCAGATTGGTGGTGGCGATAAGGATACCGTCAAGATTTTCCATCTCCTGCAGAATAATGTTCTGGATGGTGTTCTCCATTTTGTCAACGGCATCTTCCGCCCCCTGCTTGCGGATGCCGATAATGGCGTCAGCCTCGTTGAAAAGCAGAATGGGCGCCACATCTGATTTCTCCACCAGCGCACGGTAGCGGTCAAAGAGCGCCTTGATGTTCTTCTCGCTTTCGCCGACCCATTTGCTCTTGATCTGCGGCACATCAACCACCATCACCTGACGGCCCGTGCGGCGTGCCAGTTGGTACACAGTCTCGGTCTTTCCCGTTCCGGGACCGCCATGGAAAAGGCAGGTGAATCCCTGACGGAACCCCCGCTGTTTCATCCGCTCGCGAATTTGCTTGTATTGCCCTGCGTCCAACAACGCGGACAATTCGTCAACCTGACGGCTGACACTTTCGCTGTAGAAGAGTTCTTTGGCGGTGATGCTGTCAGACAGCAGCACATCGGCAAGCTTTTCATCGGCGATGTTGATATTGAATTCGCCGAGCAGGTCGCGCTTGGCCAGTTCGGTGAGCTTGTAACAGGTGTTGTCGGCAAGGCCGTTGACGCATTGATGCTCAATCAGCTTTTTTTGCATAAGAGGATGGTCACCACGTTGCAAGAGGTTTTTGGCGTGGTTGAAGACAATTATGTTGTCAAAGAGGTCTTCGAGCCGATGGAAACGAATGTCGTCATCATTGTCATTGATGAGTTCGTGGCAGAAGAAAAGCAGCAGCAGCACGTCTTCGTCATTGAGGTCGAGGGTTTTGACTTTCTGCGCGAGACCGACTTGTGGGTTATCATTAATCATGGCTTTCATCTCTTCGCGCAGCTCACGTGCGGAAACGGCATCGTCGTGGAGGTCTTCAAACCACATGTTCATATACTCCATCATACCACAGGCGTCCAAATCAGTGTGTTTGGGTAGCTGGTACACCTCATTGTGTTTGAGGGCCTTGATGACTTTAGCTGGCACATCAATAGAGCCTTCGTCTTTCGTATCGCAGTAGCGCAGCAGGCGGCGGTGGACAAGGGCGTCGATGTCGGTACCATAGCTAAGAATACGAATAGTGTTGAGATTGAGATAGGATGCCAAATCGTGGAAATAAATGTAATTCGGACCCTTTTCCATGCAGACACAGAAGAGCGCGGCCTGCAACGGGGTGATTCCATAGCTGTTGGCAAGATATGACAGTTCCTCCTTGCACGTTGTGAAGAACCGATCGTCCAGTTCCGATGCTTTGGCATTTGTGGCGACACGCTCGATGGCGGCTAATAAGGTGATTTGTTGGTTGGTTACAGGCATTGTATTTGGATTTGAAAAAAGTTGATGTTTTGGTTTTTGATTGCAATCATATATAACAGATTTCTCACAAAAATTAACCAAAAAACAACCTTTTTTCACCTTCAGAATACTTTTTTTTTAAAGTTGTACTAAAAGTAAATTTTATTCAGTGATTTTTAGTGTCCTTTTTCAGAGCTGTGGAAATCCGGTTCCAGCTTTGGACATTCCGTCCCGCCCGGATATCATGTCGGCAAAAAGGTATTTTTTACGGGGGGCAAAAAAAAGGGGACACCCTGCCTGTTGCAGAATGTCCCTTACGTTTACTGCTTGGCCTTGGCTACGGCATAGGCCACAAGGATGAGGATTTTTAGTAATTCTTGTATTCAATTATATTGATATGGAGTTTTTTAGCATCCACAAACGCATGTAGAGAACCATTGTCCCAGAAATAATACAAGGAATAATTGCCATCAACTAATCTTAACTCTTTATATCGGCTATCTCCTATGACCTTTTGTGTCGGTTCGTATGACATCTCTGCACCAGTTCTGATATATGGGAAAAGTGAACTAAATGTGTTAAATGGCATTTTATTTCCATTTTTGTTCACATAGTCAGAAAGCACCTTGTTTACAATGTCGAATACCAATACTTCTTCCGATGAATAATATTTTCCTTCAAAGATATAGACATACTGAGTATTCAATAATTCATTCCATTTTTTCATCCCCTCCCAGTCAGGAGTGCCTTTAACATACTTCAGCCATTCCTGTTGTAGGGTGGAATTTACTCCATCTTCCTTTGCTTGAAAAACGCTTCTGAAATCCCAATAACCAAAGTCTTCCATCAAAACGCCGAGTGCATACTCTTTTGGTTGTGTTTGCATATAATTTTTGGCATAATCATAGAAATCTTTGTTACCAAAATCTTTTATTATCCGGAGTGCGACGGCATTCGCCATTGACTCTTCACGCCACCGGTCAAATTCTGTTTTATAAGAAACTCTTTCTGCCTCTTGACGATTACGATTCAACATATAAATATCCAAAGCAGCGTGAGCCAATTCGTGAAAAAGCACTTTGGTAAAAAGCCATTTGAAATGTTCCTCATTGTTTTTGGTCGAAACATCAATATCGGTCAAATACAATTCAATGTGAGGATTGTCATAGTTTTGATTGGGACAATATGCTCCCAACAGATCTATAATGCTGTCTTTATCACGGTTTTCATCACGGTCTGCCAAAGATTTTGATTCACGAAGACAAACAGGCATGGAATGTAAAAGATTTACTATGTTTTCATATTTCCCTTTAAACTCCAATATGTTCAAAAGATGAATCCAGTCTTTTTTGTGTGGTTCATGAGCTTCGCCAATAAATCGATTATACAAACCTCTCTCTAAAGGTCGCACAACTATAATCCGCAAAACGAAATGTACATTAATTTCAAACGAAATGTACATTCGTGAACGGATTTTGGCGAAGTTTTAAAGAGCGTTGCAAAGTTCAAGCAACGCTCTTTTTTTTTCTCACATCAAGCGGCTGTTTTCACGAGCATCATGTCTTCGTAGTTCAGAGCGATTCCTTTGACAGGGTGCTTGTATATTGTCGCTCCTTTGAACGGGTTGTCGCGAAGGTCAGTTCTGGATATGAATTCCGCGAGTTCAACGATGGAACTTTTGCTGCTGGTATAATAGACATAGTTTGTTCCCTGCAGACATTTCAGCACGTCCAGATAGTCGGACAAACGCCAATAGTCCGAGCTGTTGTACGTGCTGCAATCCGTTGACAGATATGGCGGGTCAAGTATGAACACAACATCCTCATTTTCCCTGAACATATCAAAGAGCGGTCTGTAGTCCATTGAAACGATTTCGACGCCTTCCAGATAGCCTGACACGTCATAGTCCACAACCCTGACTCTGTTGTAGAATGTCATTTTTGCGAACTCCTCATAACTGCCGACGTAGTTCATAACGAACAACAGGTTGCTGGATATTGTTATCCAGTCCACAAAGCCGGACTTGTGCCATCGTAACACTTCCGCCAGAACAGCGGAACGCACGGGCTCCACAATGCGCATTTTGTGTGGGATTTCCGCGACAATAGGGCGCAGCGCGTGGAGCATCTCATTGGTGCGACCGACATTGGCCAGACGTTCGCAGAAATGGTCGAAATCGTTGTACACAACCCTACAGTCAGGGCGTGCATGCTTAATAATGTGGCTCACACATCTAAAAGCACTTGAGCAGAACCGCAAGAGAAGCTGAACGTGTTGCCTGCGGAGGTGTTCGCATTCAGAAACCGCGCCGACAGGGAACTGTTGTTCGCGTGGCTGCCTGCCCGGACACCCACGCGGGTTTTCTTTCCTGCGCTGCCCCAGTAGTTCGCCATATATCCGTAGCCGCATTCGCCTTTGCTATATGTTGCGCCCTGGCTGACCGGCAGCGGCGTATTCGGAATCCTGCGGCGTATATAGCTGCTCGTGCGGGTGACAACACTGCCGACGTAGCGGTATTTGTCCTCGAACCCTGACGGGAACTTGGTTCCGATATTGGCGTTGGTGTTCCCCTCGTTCACCCATTTCATCTGGTCAGGCTCAATATACACCTTCAGCGTATATCCGTAACTTCCGCTGGCCGGGGTTGTGACACACTCTCCCACGATTTCGCAGCCGCCACCCCAACACGGGCCGATGTCGCCGCTCATGTCGCAGCCGAGCGCCAGCCCGGTGCGGAGGCAGCATTCGACCGTGAAGGTCTCCGGTGTGCCCGCCGTATCGCTGTAGGCGGAGACACTGCCGGTGACAACCTTGAACACACGTGCATTCATATATCCTTCAGCCACGGTCGGTGGTGTGAATATGGAAGTCGTCGGGTTGGCATACCACCACTCGCAGCCGTTGAAGATGTAATGCTCACCGGCGGCGACACCGAACTCAACCGCAAAGCTGACCGCCACCTGCGCCTCCAGCGTCTTGCTGTGCGGGGCATATTGCGTGAGCAGGTTCGCCATATTGGTGGTCTTATAAGAACTGCCGTCCTTGTAGTAGATTTTGCCTTCATTACCCCAGCCTTTGTATGTCCAGTTTGTGTCGCCGGTAGCCTTGATGCGGACACCGCCACTTGCAAGCCATTGTTCCTCGTTGCCGCACGCATCGACGGCGGAGATGCCGCTGCTGTAGCGGGCAGAGGAGCAGAGGTTCTTGGTGCCAAGGGCTGTCTCAATACAGCGCAGGAAAGTGTTTCGGGCGTGCCATCCGCCTTCAGCGACAGGAAAAGGATCGGTAGCAACGTGGTTGTTTGCTCGGGCATTTGTTTTGGTCGTTATCTGGCTGTATCCGGATGTCGGGTAGTGGCCGTCCCCGTAAAACATCGTCCCGGCGAGTCCGGTCCTTCCCTTCACGCCGGTCAGCGAGGAGGGGTAGTTGTAGAAGAAACTGCGGATCTTAACCACGTCATTCTCGGATATGGCGGTTGCGGGGCTGGGACAGATGCCGGTGGGCTTCAGGGCGTATGTCCTGGCATCCACACCGTCCCACACATTCGCGTTCGCCCCGATGATGCCGTTCCACTCCTTGCCGCTTGCACCGACAACGTTGTCAAGCAAATACACCTCATCCTTCCTGCCGACAAAAATGGAATATTTGGTCTCAACAGTCTCCCATGGCATAAGGTAGTGGCCGACCTCGGTGGCTGCGGACTTGTAGAGCGTCGGGTGGGTGAGCACCTTCATCCCGTTAACAAGCTCAATCCGGCATAATGCCAGGAAAGCCTCCGGGTCGTATTCACCGGCGGCGCAGTATTGGCTGGTACAGTCCGCATCGGTGTAGAGGGCGTTGGCCATGCATTCGTCACGCATGGCGGTGGTGATGCCCACCACCGGAGCCCAGTTGCCGTAGATGTCGCGGAGCCAGTTGTTCTTTCGCAGCTCCATCACGGGGTGTTTCTTCGTCTCGCCCTCCACGGCAGTCATGTCAACCAGGAACGGCCTCCAGTCAAGCGCCCACTCACGGTTGCCGAACACGGCCAGCGCATCAGGGTTGTCCTGGTCTGCCGGGCTTGCGGTGTTGGCATTGGCGAGCCATTCCCCGACACAGTAGAGCGGTTTGGTGTAGCCCATCTCCTTGAGTTCCGCGCTCGCACGGTTAAAGTCGTTGTACAGCGCACGCATCGTATCGCGGAACCCGCGCATGTAGCTGATCACGATTGTGCCGGTGGCGTTATCTCCGCCGATGACCTCCTCCGTCCCCATGTCGTTGGGCAGCTTCCCGGTAGGGTTGATGCTGTGGGTGCCTGCCACCGGGGTGGCAATCTGGTAGTCCACATATTTGCCGGCAAACGCTGTGGCCGGATCAATCTGTTCAGGGCTGTCGTATGTGAGCTTGTAGCCGTTGAGTGTCATGCCGTCCACATCCGGACGGATAAGACCGTCACGCAGGGCGGCATAGGTGCCGCTCGTGGGCAGCGAGGCAGTATAGCGGTAGCCGCTTGCAGCCGCGCCTTCGCCCTCCACGACTTCACCCTCTATCTCGGTCTCAGTCCATGTCAGGTCGGTCAGCAATTGGGCGGCAATGTTGCGCTCATAAGTACCGCCGCCTTCCGGGTAGATGGTCACGCGGTCGAAGATGCCGCCGACGCCCTGCTCGATGCCGCGCATCACAAGGCAGGTCTTCCCGTTCACCGTTGCCGTCTGGAACTTGCTGGTGAGTGCGGAGACTGCAAGTGAGAGCTCCGCAGGCGCGGCGTATGCAGTAAACTGGTCATAGCCATAGCTCCATGCCAGATGGCAGCAGATGTCCGCCAGCGTCGCTCCGGAGGCCAGCTCGACCACCATCCACCCCTCATCGGGGAGGTAGAAGCGCTCCGTGTGCCCGGTGAAGGTGTGCTCGGTGACGGCGGTCACCGCTGAACCGGATGCGGGGAGCGCAGCGCAGTACCACACGCCGACGACAGTGCCGTCCCCGACCTTCAGGTTGTTCCCATTCCTGTCCGTCAGCAGCCAGCCGTTGTTCTTTTCTGCCGTGCCGTATTCACCGGCCTCACATTTCGGGGTGTGGACGATGCAGAGCTTGTTGCTGCCGTCGGTGATCACCCCGCCGCTCACCGCACCGGTGATGTAGCCGCCGGTCTTGCCGGACGCCCATGCGGACGGGTCGATGGCGTTGGCCCTGTTCCATCGCAGCGCGTTAATCTTGAAGGCCTCATTCTCCAGGCTGCCGCATCCGCCCACCACCTCAAGCAGGAGCGCGTCCTTGGTGCTGTCGATGCTCTCATCACCGGCGGTGGTGCGCACGATGAATTTGTCCCGCACTGTCACCCGGTCCCCCGGAGAGGAGAGGTCTTCCGCCATGGCGGGGATAACAATCCCGCCTTCGAGGCTGGCCTGCAGGGAACCGGCATTGGCTGCCGCCGCGTTGGCGGCTGCGATGCTGTCCAGGATCTCTTTCTTCAGGCCGCTTTCGGAGCTGCCCCATTCGGTTTTACGCTCGTTGTCTGCCTCTACACGCCGCTGTTCCGCCGCAGCACGTGCGGCCTCCTTCGCCACACGCCCTGTGGTCGGGTTATACTCGTTATCGTCCCTTACAGCCTCCTTTTCCTCACGACGCTGTTCCGCCGCATCACGTGCAGCCTCCGCCCGTTGGCGTTGCAACTCCGCTTCAGATGCCGCTTCAGCAAATACGCTGGCCGCCGCCCCGCTGGCAAGCGGCATCCACTTCGTGGTGTCCGAAAGTTCGTTGCCCGTGTTATTGTCGGCGATGGAGACATAGCTGCTGTCACTGCTGTTCACCATGTCCCACTTGGCGTATGTCGTTTCCGCGTCATACGCGCCCCTGGGGTTGAACATCATTGCCAGCGACACAAGCCACTCCTCCTCGGTGCCGTTGAAACCGTTGGCGACGGCCACCTGGTAGGCGGAGTCCCCCTTGATGAAGTCAACATGGTATATCTCGTACACCTGCCCCGCACCTGCAGGGGAGGTCTTACGGCCCAGCACCACGCGTCCGGTGTCAATGTCAACAACATACTGTTTTTTTGAAATGTCCTGTATGTTCCCGTCAAAGCCCTGCGGCGGTGCCGTGTGGAAGGTTATCTCGCGCACAAGGAAACCGGGCTGCAGGCCGTGCGCGTCAAGGGTTATGCGCAAAACGCTGTGGTCGTCCGCGTCAAGCACGCAGTTGGTGTAGGTGCTGCCGTGCTTTGATGCCGTGTAGGTGCGGTACCCGTTTGTGGAGTACACAATGTCAAAGTCCATGGTGGAGAGGTCAAGCGCAACACCCTGCGCGTCCTGTATTTTCTCCGTGATTGTGAAGTCTGATTCGTAAAAGAAAACCATTTCAATGATATTTAAAGGTTAATTAATCGTTATTTCCGTGACCTGCTCGGCGGTGGCCGCAGCCTCCCCGCCGACAGTCGCCGTGGCCGTCACCGTCACAGTGTCGTAGTAGCCGTCACCCCCGCTTGGGACCGTCATCTCCCCGGTGGAACGGCTGAAACTAAGCACCACCTCCGTCTCTCCGGACATATAGTGCAGATAGACCATACTTCCGGATTCCTCCCGGCTGTCCGCCGTTGTGGATTCGATGTCATAGGCGATTGTATAACTGTCAGTGGTGTCGGCAGGCGTTACTGCAGCGGAATAGTCGTAGCTGCCCGCCGCGGTGATCTGCGGTATGTCGTTACCGAAGGCGATGCCGGTGATGTGCTTGGGGACGGGGGAGCCGACACGCAGGTATGCGCCGTTCGCGGCATTCCACACCCACAAAGCGACATTGCCGTCATGCTCACCAGTATATATGACACCTTCGGTGCCGGGCTGTGTGCCATCGTATGTGCGCACAGCCGGGAGCAGCGCATTCGCCCGCTTCGTTCCGCCTGCGGTGCGTACAGTGACATCTTCCGCAGGCGTGTTGCCGCGCATTGCGGACAGTGTGACCTTCCTTACCCCGTTGCTGTCAGCCGCGCTGACAACACCCAGCGGTATCGCCCCAGGCGACACGGTTGGGAGCGCCGACGGCGCATCCCCAATCGGGACCATCCTGATACCCGCCCTGCCTCCATTGGGCAACAAATAGACAATGTGCGCCCCGTCGTTCGCATAGTGCAGGTTGACGTCTTCGACTGTCAGCACCTTGCCGTTTATGACGATTGCCTTCCCGCCGGTGATAACAAGCCTGTCGTTGTCGGCATCGGTTGTGAATTCAACCGTACCGGTTGTGGCTCCGCCTTCCACACGCTGCCCGGAGGTCGTGCCGGTGAGGTTCCTGCCCTCCCTGCGCCACCACCGCTCCCAGTAGGTCTCACGACGCTCATTGCATAGCGTGATCTCGTATTCGTCCTCGGTTAGGTAGTTGCGCGTGTATGACCGTATCTTGATGTCATCGTCAGCTTCAGTGTCGTCATCGAGCAGGTTGACAAAATTGCCGGCTGTCACAATATCCGCCGCCTGGTGGTGATACATCTGCACCCACCCGCGCGTCAGCTTAATGGTATAGACCGCCAGCGGTGATGCCAGCCTGGCGTAGTCGGAGTTGGCGGCCTGCAGCAGCCGCTGCTCCGCCTGCCTGATATAATATTCCGGAAGGTAGATGTCCACCAGCACGTATTCGTCGCCGGCAGCAAACATTCCTCCAGGACCGGCATCGGAGCGCGGAAATCCGCTCTCCTGGTCACGCACAAGCGTAACCAGGCTTGAAAGCGCATTGAAGGACGCTATCTCGAACTCGTAACCGGCCAGGTTCCCACTGTTGAAATGGACTTTTGGTGAAGTGCCGGCAACCATGTACTTGCTGCTGCCGCGGGCAGCGCTGAAGGCCGCCCTCGCCTCGGAAGAATCCGACATGCCGCGCATCCCAAGGAACTCGGCGTAGTCCGCCGGCGTGTCCGCCCACTTAGCCCCGATGTCGAACATTGAAGTGTCGATGAACGACAGCGGGTCGCCACCCACTATGGCTCCGACACTGCTGTTGAACTCCGGCTTGATCTCATCGTATGTGACAACCCCTTCCTTCATGCCGTACTCCGCCACCTGCCCGCTCCCTTCAATATAGCTATTCTCCTTGCTTTTTCCGGGGAGGCACAATCGTCCGTAACGGTAGGAGGGGTAGAGGTTGTCGGTGCTCCCGTAGGCGTAAAGGCGCGTGATTATGTCGGTGGCCGGTATAGCCTCGCGTGTGATGCTGTACAGGCCGCCGCCCCGCCCGAAGCGGAGTGACAGGTCAACTGCGGATGGGGTCAGGATGTTGACGGTGAACACGCCCGCGCTCTCCGCTATCCTGTACTCGTAGCCGTACTCCTTGCACAGGTCCTGCAGCACCGCCAGACAGTTCTGGCCTGCATAGTCCTTTGTCACGTATCTTTTCAGTGCTGCTGCAGGGACGATACCGGTTCGCCACGGATTGGTACGCACATAGAAGTTGCCCTCCCCGATGCCAAGTCCAAGCTTGTAGTCTTTGCCGACTTCCGCCAGCTGGTAGTCCGTTGAGGCCTCCATTACGCGCACAGGCTCATAATCGGGGTCGTTGCCCTGATTCTGTTCCCACAGCAGCACATAGTCCCCGATATTGTAGTCGGTTCCGGCGGTCAGGGGCAGGAAAGACCTGCCCAAAAAGCCGTCAAACTCCCTGTAGTATGTCGTCCCCGCCTTGAAGGTGAGGTCGTCCGTATGCCGGTACAGCATATAGTAGCCGGTTCCGGCAAGGAATGACTGGTCAGTCGCCGGAACATACTCCCCGGCCAGACGATTCACATTGGCCACGACCAGCCGCAACCAGTCACCAAGCGTGCCGGTGTAGTCATCCGCACGCCCGCCTTCAGGTAGCAGGAACGCCGCGTAGCGCATGTCGTACTTCCGGCTCTCGAACTCCATCCTGTAGTCCAGCAGCGCGTCCGCCCTTGTGCCGTCCTTGGCGACAACAGGCAGCGTGTTAAGGCGGTAGATGTTGCCCGCGATGGTGATGGTGTCGCCAATGCGGAATTCCGTCCTTGCCGCCGCATCGACGGTCACTTCCACCACATCCGTCTCCTGGTTGGTGACAACGTGTCGGCAGCTCTTAACATAACGCATGTACTCCGCGCTGAACAGGTTAATGGGCGTGCCGTTCGGATGGGTTACGGTAATCTGTTCCATTTTGTCGTTGTTCTTACGTTCGATAGGATAGAAAAGGCACCTATCTCGTCTATGCAGCCGCAAATAATAATGTAATAGACACCTGCAGCATCATAGGTATGAGACTTAGTTACGGTACCGGAGACATCGAAATCCGCCTTGCCGTCCCCCCAATAGATATTGAGGAGTTTGGATGTAGTGAGTGAAAATAATGCTACGGATGTTGGGTCAGCGATGTTATGGCAGAGGATGCGCTTGCACGGCTCATGCTCTGTCAGCGTGAGAGAGAACGTCCCGACATTCCGCCCCTCATGCCACCGCTTGCTGATGTCCGCCGCAGCGTCCATGGACACCTCATAGGCCAGCACCCGCTTGTTCGGCTCCGCCGTTGCCGGGGTGACGTCCACCAGCAGCCTGTCGGTGCGGCTCTGCCCCGAAGCCCTGTTTGCGTTCCACACACGCATGAATGTCTGCACACTCTCCACGAACTGCGGACGTGTTGCGGCATGGATGAAGCACTGCAGGCGGATTGTGCGCGGCTTGTAGTAGCGTTTCACCGCATAGGGTATCGCCCCGTGATAGTTGTTCCAGTCCTGTGTGTAGGCAGACTTCATCGCCGGTGCGCCAAGCAGCCCGTCCGATGCGCTTACAAATACGCCGTAGGTGGCGAAATCAACCCCGTTGACATAATACTTCACATGCCCCATTTCAATATGCGTTTGTCCTTTGGTTGTACTTAATCCCGTTCTTGATCTCCGCAATGTCCGCCGCCATCCTGTCCGTGTTGGTGTGGATATTGCTCACATGGTAGAGCGTCTGCTGCATCGCGCTGTCTATATTGGCCGCGTTCAGCCTCATGGCTGTCAGCTGTCCGGCAAGCAGGCTGGCCGTCTCAGCGCTCATGCCGGACACCGCCCCCGTCATGCCGGATGCGGATCCGGATGCCGGCGAGCCCCCGAACTGGTCGTAGAACGGCTGCATCTTTTCCGTAACGAGGTCACGGATGTTTACCCATCCCTTGGCAAGTCCGGCTAATTCGTTCGATGTCTCCGTAAGTTTGTCCGTGAAGACGGACATATCCCCGGTCGATATGGCTTGCTTCAAGGAGTCTTTCAACTCGCTTTCGAGCCGGTCAAGTTCAGGCTTAATCAATTCAAAGAACATCATCTGCGACACCCACTGCCTCACGTATGAGCCGAGGCTGTCCGTGAAGTCGGCCAGCAGCTCCTCCGCCCCCTTCGAGGTGTCGTTGAGCATGTCCAGGATGTCGCTGCCAATCCCGTTGAACAGCCCGGATATGGCCTCGGCGGCCTTGTTAGTGGATTCGACCAACTCCTCCTCCAACATCATTATTGCCTGTTCATAGAAATAATTTAAGGATGAACTTCCCTGTATATTAGTACGATGGTCTGAAGATGCAGCGGCCGCTGCCATTTTGGCTTTTGTTGCTCTAATTGCTTCGTAATATTTCGCCGCTTTCCCGAACTCATCCTCGAACTTCGACCAGTCCATATTCTTGGTGCCGAAGATGTCAATGTCGGCAAATTCCTTTTTCAGGTCCTTGATGCGCCCTTTGAGGTCCTCGACATCCTTTTTCGCCTGTTCCGCCGCAGCTCTCTCCAGCTGCTTCTCCTTGGTGAATATCTCCAAAACCGAGGTTCCGAGCCCGACCACCGCGCCGACGATGGCGCCTATCCAGCCGCCTGCGGACGCTCCTGTGGACGCCCCTGCCACAACGTTCTCAATCGTGGTGACAGCATATTCCAGATTCTTCGATGTGGTCTCGGAGATGGCGCCGAGTTCGGCAAGGTCCTTGGTGACGCTCTTCGCCGCACTCTTCAGATAGTTGAAGGCCGTCGTGATTTTTCCTTTTATGTTGTCGTTGAGGCTGATCCCAAGCGCATCTTCAATTATGTCCCAAAGCGACGTCTGCTCCTTGGCCTTTTTCAGCTCGCTACGAACCTGGGCGAGGGCGTTCCTGGTCTCCTGGACATCGGCATCCGTCATCTCGGTGTTGTATTGCTCGTGCAGCCGCAGCGTCTCCTCCAGCTGCTCCGCCTGCAGTTCCAGCGCGAGGATGTTCTTCGCCCGCTCGGACTGTTCCCATGTCTCCAGCTCCGCCTGCCGGTTCGCCTGGGAAAGGCGCAGGCGTTCCTTCGCCTCTGCAACGGCCTGGCTTTTGATGGCCTTCAGCCGCTTGGCTGCATACCGGTCACGGATGGCCTGCTCATCTTCCTGCATCTCGGCGACTTTCTGTCTGTTCGCCGCAATCTCATCCTCCATCTGCAGGTTGAGCAGCTGGATTTCGTAATTGAAAAGCTCTCGGCTGCCCTCTTTGGTCACCTCTTTGTTTTTCTCAATGCATGACATGCGGAACGCCAGCACATCGCGCTCAAGCCGTATCTCCAGCTCCGCGCTCTCCTTCGCCTCCATTGCCTTGGTGTCGGCAAGCAGCTGCTCGTTGGCGGACTGCTTCGCCGTGTCGCCGGCCGCCTTGGCTGCGTCAATCTCCGCCTGCAAGTCCTCCCGCATACGGGCGTATTTTGTCTTCAACGCCTGCCGTTGCATGTCCGCTGTCTCCCCCAGTGCGGAGAGCATGTTGTCCTCATGCTCCCGCTGTAAGGCCAATATCTCTTTGTCGTGGTTGCGCTTCAATGCTGCCAAGTCCTTGTACAGCTTCGCGTCCACCAGCTTCACCTGCTTTGCTGCCTCATCGCGCTGCGCCTGTGTTGAGTTCTCGTCGCCGATGGTGAGATACAAGGCATCTTTCTGCTGCTGGGCGGCAAAACGCAATTCGGCCCGGTCACGGGCGTAACCGCCGGCCATGGCAGCCAGTTTCATGCTCTCCGTCTGCATCCTTGCGGCATATTCACGCCTGCTGATCTCTTTCCGCTTCTCGGCCTGTTCGGCGAGGTTCCTGGTTATTGCCGCCTCGGCATCCTCGGATGCCTTGATGACATCATTGTACTGTTTTTTCCGGTTCTCAAGATTGGTGATTCTGCCTTCGACTATATCTGTGGCATCTTCACGCTTGATTTTCCTCCCCTCAAAAACAACCTTCCTGTCATTCGACCCGGTCAGCTGCTCCTGCAGCTCATAAAGGGACGCAAGCTCCTTGTTTATCTCTTTCAGCCGTTTTTCGGACGCCCCGTAATAACCTTTCTCCCAGTTTGCCCTGAATGACTCGGCTTCAAGGATTTTCCCATGCAGCGCTTCCTGCTCCTCAAGCGGCGCGTTTTCGGCCTTCATTATGTCAAGGCGCCGTTTGGCAGCCTCTATTTCTTTCCCCAACTGTTCGGTTCTCAGTTCCGATGATTTTCCGATGTATTCATTGTGCGCTTTTTCCAGCTCGTTTGCCTGTTGTTGCGCCTCGACAAAACGCTTCGTTTCGCCGGTCGCCTTCACTATCGCTGCCGTTGCGGCTGGCANNCCGTTGCGGCTGCCATGGCGGTCGCAATTGCGAGTATCCATCCTATGCCTGGGATGGAGAGCATTGCCGCCTTCAACCGGTTCAGTGCCTTGCTTCCTGCAGTGGTTGCCGTGTTGGCTGCAGCCTGTGCCGCTGCCTGCCTGGAAAGGATGGCGTTGTACCGTGCCTTCAAGGGGTTGATGATGTTCTGCTGTAATGCACTCTGCTTGTTCAGGGTGTTGCCTACGGCCTGCAGGCCCATGGTGACAGACATCAGCGACTGGATCTTCACCATTATCTTCTGCAGGTCTTCATCCTCCTTGCCGAGCATACCTGTTACACCCACAGCCACATTCATGGCACCGGTGAGGCCGGATATGCCGGATACTGCTCCGGCAACAGCCCCCTGTAGCCCGCTTATTGTCTTTGACGCTTCGCCGACATGGTTCTTCAGGTCGGCATACCGCTCCGCCAGTTCCCGGTATGCCTCCGTGTTGGTCTTGCCGGCTTCGCACAATCTGGCCAGCTCTTCGCGCATCTCACGCAACCGTGTGCGCGTGCTGTCCGCCGCATCAGCGTTTTGCCCAAGTCTGTCACGGTATTGCTCCAGTTCGTCAGCCGTTCCTTCTATCTGTGCTTTCAACGCATCGTACACGCGTATTTCGGCTTCAATCGACGCTTTTTCCCTGTCCGATGCGGACGGGTCGGCCATCTGCCCGTGCAGGGCTTCCAACTTTTTCTTCACCTGCTCATACGTCAGGTCAAGCTCGTCAAAAGCCTGCTCTATGTTGGCCATGCTGGATTGTATTGTCCGGCCGATGTTGTTCTTTTTCACATCCTCGGCAAGGTTCTTTAGGCGGTTGCGGACATCCGACAGGTTAGCCTGCGCCTCATTGGTCCGCGCCTGTATGTCGATTGTGTATTTTGTTGTCCCGTCAGCCATTATTCTCTATCATTTGGTTCATCATTGCGGCGAAGGCCTCCGCATCCTGCGGCTGAAGCTCCGTCACCCGGTGCTGCAGTTCCTCCTTCGACACGTAGCGCGGCGCGTCCAGCATCATGCGCTGCACCCAGCACCAGGGCACGCCCCAAATCACGTATTCCAAGGTAAAGCCGTAATACCTGCATACTTCGCCTAATCTTCCCCAGATGGTGACAACGCCCTCATATCTCCCGCTATCCGTTCCGGCATTGTCACCCTTGCCTTGCTTATCAACCGGATAGCATCCGTAAAAGACTCCAGGTCTCCGAGTACCGCCACCCGCTGCAGCAGCGTGCGCAGCTGGGACGGGGTGAGCGTTCGCAGGAACAGGCCCGTCAGCCGCCCAACCTCCTTAACATCCCTGCACCGGTCGTTCAGCACCGCCTTGGCCATTATCCTGCAGCACCGCTCCGCATGTCGGGCTATGACGGCGTTGCATTCCGCCACGGCATCTTTAGCGTCCAGCAGGCGGCTGTCGATGTCGATCTCCACGAAATCCTCAGCCTCCGCTATCAGGCAGCCCATCACAGGCTCCGCGACTGTGAATCTGTATTCCACCTCCTTTTCCATGAAGGAGAGCGGGAAGCGCCGTTTTTCGCGCCCCTTCAGCATGAAGTCAAAACCGCGCCTCTGCAGCGTGGCGATCTCCTTCCGTTCATGACGGAAAGTCTTTTCAGCCCTGTAGTCCATAGTGCAATTTCAGCAGTTCCTGTAATGCCGGCACAAATCCGGCCTCGTTGCAGTTGATCCAGGTCTTGGTCCCGAAGAAACCGCGTATGGTCTCCACGTTCGGGGTGCTGCGCCATACGCCGCCACGGATGGTGTCGCCGTCCGACAGCCTTACAGGCACGCGCTTTTGGAAATACAGGTTGTAGTACATGTCCTCGATGACGAGGCTGTTGCTGTCCATGCCGAACTGACCGACAATGCGCTCCCATTTCCTCCCGTCCATAAGGTAAGGCAGGTGCGTCGAAAAGTCATACGGGGCGGGAATACCGGCCTCCCTGAGCATTGCAAGCGTCTTGTTCTTATCATGAATCCAGGTGTTGCCGGTCTCAGGCAGCTCCCTCATCAGCCCGAGGCATTTGGGGTATGCGAGCTCCTCCATGCCGAAGTCTGCGACGGCGAAGGTGTCGTCACTCGTGAGGACGAAGTGCCTTGCCTTCGGGTATTCCTCCAGCACGCGCCTGATGACGCGCACGAACTCCAGGTGCTTCACACAGTTCCCTTCCGTCTGCTCAGTCTCACGCGGAAGCTCTATAAAGTGCACCTCGGGGTATTCCTCCAGACACTCGTGGCTGTCCCCGACAACCACCAGCTGCACGTCGGCCCTGCAGTGTCTCAGCCATCCGGCAATGCACAGCGGCAGCTCCTCACCCTGCGCCTGCGACGCGATATACGGTATTATTACAATTGTTCTCATGTTTTGTGTCTTTGAAAATTAAGGGGGCTGTGATGGCAGCCCCCTGATTGGTTAGGCCCCCTGCTGTGAGCCGGATGAGGATGATGATGCTGCGGCCTTGGCCAGCGTTTGAAAAGCCTTGCCGGACGCCACCGCCTGCGGTCGGATGGTCACATCCACCAGCACTATGGTCTTGTCGCCGATGGTGGTGGTGTTCATCTTGGCCGTCAGCAGCGCGTTGGGGAATCCGAAGTCAAGCCCCACCTTGGTCACAAGACGCACGCTCTTCACCACGTCCGCCTCGTCGCCGTTGATGCCCCAGTTGTCACCGGATGGCGTGCCGCCGAAAACGGAGGCAAGCACGGCTGCCGACGGGTCCATGAGCGACAGCGTGATATAGGGCAGCGTCTTCGACTGCTGCACCACCTTTGGTGCCGCCACACCCTCCTCGCGATGTTCGGTGATTTCGGGATCGTCCTGGTTGAAGTTGCACGTCTCCTGATAGACCTCACCCAATTTGGTGAGGTTGGCCATTGCGGGCACCGCGCCCGTTGACGGGTCTGCCGTCCCGACATAGATTCCTTTCAATCCGTAAGTGTATTTTGCACTCATTTTTTCTAATGTTTAAAGGTTTTTAAAATCTTGTTTCTATTTGACAGTAATGCTGGTGCTGTCCACCTCCAGTATGTACCTTTTTGCCGTCTCCAGGGTGATGGTGCCTTTGTTGTAGCGGCCGTACACCTTGCTGGTGCTACGGTCGGTGACGTGCATTTGGATGTCCATCAGTGTCATCCTCCGCGCCAGCAGGCTGTCGATGACCTGGTGCTGCTCCCTTACCTGCAGGGAGAGTGTCCCGACCTGCTTGCGGCTGCCTTGCAACGCTATTGCAAGGGCGATGCTGCAGCACAGCAGCGCGGCTGCTCCAAGGAGGCTAATCCTCGTTCCCATTGTCGGCCTCCTTTCTCAGGTACTCGTTCACGGGGCAGCGGTCCTTGAAGTCGCAGTCCTGGATCCTGTCCAGTGCGCGGCGGAGCTTGCGCACGTCGCTGCGCAGCGCGGACACCTCCCGCTTCAGCGGGTCAACCACGAACTCCCGGAACTGCTGCAGGGCCGTCTGGTCTGCCGCCAGCTCCGCACTTTTGCTCTCCGCACCGACCTTGGCGCGGTACGCCTTAAGCGTTAGCAGCGTCAGCAGCAGGCCACCACTGAGCAGCGCATTCAGTATTATGCTTATTATACTTATTGCACCCATCATCTTGTTATCCTGTTCTGCAAGTTGAAGCCTGCGACCACATCCTCCATCACGGCAGGAACCCCGTTCTCCGACTGCGACATGGCCGCAACGATGCGGATGTAGTCGTTGCCGGATGCGGCGGTGAGCGGCTGGAACCGGTCAATGCCGGACCGTCTTTCCACGTTCTCAATGTAGCGTGCGGTGTTGTTGTTGTCCGCAGCCGGCGCCCAGCGCGCCACTATCGCCACAATGGTGTTCCTGCCCTGTTTGAGGTAGGTCGCCAGGATCACGAAGGCCGCACGATACCCGTAGGCGTCGCAAACGAACTGCTTGAACGCCGCGTCGGAGCTGGGGACCACCTCGCCTTTGAAGCGGTCCCCGCTCTTGCGGATATTCAACGGGTTATGGTTTCGCAATCCCCTGGTCATGGTTTGTCAATTATTCGGATGCCGAATATTCCTGGATTAGACCCAGCACACCCTTGCCGTCAGCGCGGCGCGTGCGTCCGCCCAGCCGCTGCATGAAGGAGTAGATGTCACCGTAGTACTGCGGATCACCGGGGTTGGAGAACATCTTGGTCGCTCCCATGGCACGGGCCACCATCGTTTCCTGCCAGAAGAGACCGTACAGGCAGCAGGTGTTGGGGGCGGTTCCGCCTGCCTCAATGGCGGNNCCCCCAGCCTCAATGGCGGCGGCGGTGTCGATGTCGCAGGTCAGGTCGGTGGACGACGTCCAGCGGAAGTAGTCCGTTCCGGAGACTGCCGACAGCGTGCTGTTGGAGGCCATCAGCACCGTGGAGCGGTGCAGGATGGTGAAGCCCTCCAGCTTGCGCAGCTCGCCGGTCACGTTGTCATAGACGGCGGAGAGGTGCTGGCTGCTGGAATCACGCACATCCTCGCACAGCTGGTGGAACATCTCCTCCGGAAGCACCACGTAGCGGCCCTCCATGGGGACGTTCTGCTTGTTGAAGATGGTCTTGGCCTTGGTGAAGTCGGCCACCTGCACGCCGGTACGGACACCGGTTCCGTGCACAAGGTAGTCGGCGCTCTTTGTCTTTGATGCCTTGATGAAGAAGGTCGGACGCCA
>DBYD01000035.1:0-2667 GCA_002309855.1 Bacteroidales bacterium UBA1195 | reverse complement strand
AAGCGCGGGTCGGTGGTGAACTCATCCAGCGCGTAGGTGATGTCAACGTCCTGCCGTTTGGTAATGGTGGCCGGAAGCGACGTCCTGTTACGCTTCACGCCCGAAGGGGCGCCTGCCTGCGGGATGTGCACCACGCTGCCCTGCAGCACATACTGGCTCTCGTCCACGGAGTGCAGGAGGAACTCGTTATTCTTGAAAAGGTTCCCGATGATGTATTCGGTCCAGATTTCGGGGGTCACGGCCATGCCCAGCGCACCGGCGGGTGTGCGGACGAAGGCGGAACCCGCCAGACAGGCGGCTCCGAGTACCGGGGTGGTCGCAGCACCAACGACGGCTGCGAACATTAGAGCGATGCAGACGCTCATGATTGAAAATGCTTTTTTCATCTGTGCTTTGATTTTTAAGTTACATATTAGGAAACAATCAGCCATGCGCTGCCTGACCACACGACACGTTTGGTGACGGTGGTGTTGGCCACGCCGACCAGCGTGCCGACGGTGGTGGCGGCATCCTTCTTGACGGTCACGTCGTACTTGGTCCCGCCGTTGGACCACTTCACCAGCACCTCGTCGCCGGGCTGGATGTTCTCACCGGGCGTGAGCGTAAGCGTGGCTGCGGCGGCAAGGTTGTCCGCCCCCAGGTCCACGATGGTCTTCGCGCACTCTATCTCCACGGTTGCGGCGTTGCTGCTCAAGGTAGGGGATTTCACTGCCACGGTGGGGAACATTACATTCACTTGTTCGTTCGCGTTTCCCGCGATTTTCGGAGCTGTAAAATTGTAGCTCGCATTGGTTTCTTTGTCTAACCACATCTTAACTGTTTTTAGGGGAGTGTCCGAACTTCGCCTTGTACAGCGCGTTGAACCGCTCCGGGTTGTTACTCTTGATTTTTTCCAGCTCCCCGGCCTTGTGGAGCTCGTCCCAGGTGCGGGTGTCGTTGCTCGCGGCTGGCTTTTCCAGCTGCTGTGCGATGGGCTCCACGCCCTTCATACCGTCCAGGACGGCCTTGGTGGAGGCGTAGTCCTGTTTGGCCAGTTTGGTGAAAGACTCCTTCTGGTCCGCAGAGATCTTCTTTGCGTCGATGGCGTCCTGCACCAACCTGTCAATTTCGGCGGATTGCCGTGCGGCGATGTCATCGGTCAGCCGCTTGTTCTCAGCCTGCAGGTCGGAAATAGTCTTCGCGTCAGCATTCTTCTCGCTGATAAGAGCGGAAATCTTCGCGTTGACAGCATCCTCGCCCGCATCCTCATTCAGTCCCAGCTTCCGGGACAATGCTTTGATGTCTAAAGGCATAACGTTTTGGTTTTTTGATAAGTTAATAATTTGTGATTCATAGAACCTGCACACATCGTGCGCAGAGTTGAAAGTTTTCGCCTCCTGTATGCGGGAGTCCCCGTCGGTTATCTCATCCACCAGCCCGAGGTCCACGGCCTCGGTCACGGACAGCCAATGGTCGGTGCCGTCAAAGTAGGCGGTGCGGATCTCATCCGCCGCCTTGCCCGTGCGCTCCGCCATCATGGCCACAAGGTCGGCCTCGAAGGTGTCGACCATGTCAGCCGCGCTGCGGATCTCATCGGAGTTGCCGTACACGTAGCCGGTCACGCGGTGGTACATCAGCTTGGCGTACCTGGCCGCCTTCACCGTGTGCTTCGGGTTGCTCATCAGCATGGCCATCATGGAGGCGGCGATGCCGTCCACCACCCAGGTCACCTCAAGCCCGCACCTGTTAAGATAGTTGTACAGGGCCAGCCCCTGCATCACGTCGCCTCCGCCGGAGTTCACGTAGAACGTCACCGAGCGCACGCCCTCCTTGTTCTGCATGCGCTCCAGCTCGCGAACCACCTCGGTCGCGTCCACATCCATCCAGCGCCCTATCTCACCGTAGAGATAGACTTCCGCACTACCGTCTTTCGTATTAGTAATTCTCGCCTTCATCCGCGTTTTTGTTTTCGCTGCAAAAGTAGCACGGGAACCGAACGCTTTTTCGTTTATACCGCATTATGCGACAGTTGTATTCATTATAAATACAAATCCGGAATCCCGTTACTTTTTTACCGACTTTTGCCGAAAATTTTCGGCAAAATGGACCAACTGACCATAGAACAGAAGAAGGACTTCGCGAAGATAGTCTATCTCAACGAGCCCGGCATCACGCAGAAGGAGCTGGCGGAGCGCGTCGGCGTCTCCAAGGTGACAATCAACAAGTGGATCAACACCGAGAAGTGGGAGGAACTATGTTCCTCACTGCTGGTGACCAAGGAGACGCAGCTGAAGCGGCTCTACGCGCAGCTGAAGGCGCTCAACGACACCATCGCGGCGCGGGAGGAGGGCAAACGCTACCCCGACACCAAGGAGGGCAACGTGCTGGCGCAGATCACCGCCGCCATCAACAAGCTGGAGACGGAGACCAGCACCGCCGAGAAGATGGCCACCGGCCAGGAGTTCCTGCAGTACGTGCGCAGGATCTCCACATTTGACATGAGCCGCGAGGTGGCCAAGCTGTTCAACGCCTACATCAAAAGCCAGCTGAAATGATGGTGCGCAAGAAGACCGACCGGCAGGTCCGGCAGGAATGGGACGAATGGTTCAGGCAGTTCATGGCCGACGCGCCGGTGGAGACCGGCGAGACCCCGGAGGCCAAGGCCAGGCGCATCGCCGCGCTGGAGGC
>DBYD01000045.1:7673-8101 GCA_002309855.1 Bacteroidales bacterium UBA1195 | reverse complement strand
CTGGTGGCCATGCTGAAGAAATAGACTATGCCGTCATCCTTGGTGCAGAGCACAGCGGTCATCTCCTGATCCGGAACATTCACACAGTTGATGGTGACATCGGCCATCTTGCCGTCGGTGAGGCGCTCGACCATTTCATAAACCTGCACCGGAGTCATGCCGGCTGCGCTCTCAACAATGTCGCAGAAGCCGAGATCCTTGATGCGCTGGGTGCTCTTGGGGCTGTTGGCGATACCGATCACCTTGCCGGTCACACCAACTCGCTTTTTGGCCTCATAGCAGCAGAGCATGCCACTCTTGCCACCGGCACCGAGAATCACGACGGTCTGTCCGTACTGGCAGAGTTTGGCGGTCTGGGCGGGGGCTCCGGCCACGTCAAGGGCGCTCAATGCCAGCTTTTCAGGCATGTCGGTCGGAATCTTGGCATA
>DBYD01000045.1:0-7515 GCA_002309855.1 Bacteroidales bacterium UBA1195 | reverse complement strand
AGGAGCATGCCGCCCGAACCGGTACGGCGGTTGCGGTGCTTGCCCTGCAGTTCCACATTGAGGAGCATCTCCTTTTTGACCTCCTCCATGATTTTTTCTTCGCTGGCGCCTTCGCCCGCCTGCTGTTTGGCGTAGTTGTGAATGTCGGTGAAGGATGCCGAGTCGATATTCAGGGTCTGCACATCGATGAGAATCTCGTTGTCCCAGATTTCATCCATATTGTTATCCAATTTGTTGGCAGGCTGTGGCAGCACGCCTTTCGGTTCAATCACACGATGGGTTCCGTATTTGTTTCCTTTCTTTTGCATATCTTTAATTATTTTATGTTAATGTATTTAACTATATTCTGACTTCTGTCTTCTGACTTCTATCTTCTTAATCCCAGTATCTCCCTCGCCTCATCCGAAGTGGCAATCGGCCGACCAAGTTCTTGTGCGATGCGCACCACCTTGGCCACCAGTTCACCGTTAGACTTGGCGGGCACTCCCTTGGCAAGATTCAGGTTGTCCTCGAAGCCGACACGCACATTGCCGCCCATTGCAATGGCAGCAGCGGCCATCGGGAATGCGTGGCGTCCGATACCGGTCACTGTCCAGGTGCTGCCTGCGGGGATTCCGTTCACCAGCCAGCAGAGGTTGGCCACAGTCGCGGGGGTGCAGCCGGGAACGCCAAGCACGAAATTGAACTGCATCGGGCTGCCGGGGACCTCGCCCTTGCGGGCCATGGTCAGCACCGTATCCAGATGCCCCATCTCAAAGCATTCGTACTCCGGCTTGATGCCGCGCTCCATCATCCGCTTGCCGAAGGCGCGCATGGTAGGCATGGTGTTGTCGAAAATTTCATCCCCGAAATTGCAGGTGCCGCAATCCAAAGTGGCCATCTCAGGCACCGGCGTGGTGTCGGTCGATTGCAGACGCTCATCAGGAGTCATCCCTACGGCACCGCCCGTCGAGGGTATAAGAATTACATTCGGGCAGGCCTTGTAGATAGCCTCCTCACACTCCTGGAAACGGTCGCGGCTCTGGGTCGGCGTACCGTCGTCCCAGCGGACATGCAGGTGCACAATCGCCGCACCGGCATCCACCGCCGACCTGGCCTCCCTGACAATCTCCTCTACCGTATATGGGACCGCCGGATTCTGCTCCTTGGTCACCTCAGCGCCACAGATGGCGGCGGTAATAATCAGTTTGTCCATTTGCTCTCCTTTTACATTTAATTAATATTAACCCTTGCGCTGGCACTCCTTGAGGGTGACACATGTACCGGAGGCACGGCATACAAGCACCGGCTCATCCAGCACATCGGCAGCCGAATCGGAGATGTCGGGCCGCGGTGCGATCACCTTGTAGGCCTCAAACTCCATCTTGCGGGAGGTCTTCCCCTCCGAAACAATACGTCCGGTCGCCTCAATGTAGTCACCGGCATACACGGGAGCCAGAAACTCCACATTGTCGTATGCACGGAAAAGCCCCTCGTCGCCGTCCCGCTGGATCAGCAGCTCTGTGGCCACGTCACCGAACAGATGGAGCATGTGGGCCCCGTCCACCAGATTGCCCCCGTAATGGGCATCTTTTGCGCTCATGCGCAAACGGATTATTGATTTGTATTCCTTCATCTTGACTTTAAAATTTAGTTCAAATAGGGTTTCAGAGGTTTAAACTCCTTAAACTCTTATCTTTCCACATAAATATAGTCTACGAAAATTCCGGAGGCATGCACGCATTCCGGCTTGATCTCACCGGCCTTGACCAGCTTTTCAGCCTCCACAACTACCACATCGGCGGCCATGGCCATAAGCGGGTTGAAGTTGTTGGTGGTGCCAAGGAAGACCATATTGCCCTCCTCGTCCACAATGTTGGCACGCAGGAATGCGATATCGGCCTTCAAAGGTTTTTCCAACAGGTAATCCTTGCCGTCCACCTTCACAATCTCCTTGCCGTCGGCAATGATTGTGCCCAATCCGGTTGGGGTCAGCACACCGCCAAGTCCGGCTCCGTAAGCACGGATGCGCTCGGCCAGAGTGCCCTGTGGAACATATTCAACCTCCAGAGTGCCGGCATTCTTCTGCGCGGCAGTCTCCTTGTTGGTGCCGGTATGGGAAACGATGGCCTTTTTCACCTGATGGTTGGCCACAAGCTTTCCATGGGCCACATTGTCGTATGCGGTATCGTTGGAGATGATGGTCAAATCTTTAACACCCTTTTCAACCAGAGCATCGGTAATCTGCACCGGACTCCCAACTCCGAGGAACCCGCCGAACATCACCGTCATGCCGTCCTTGACCAGTCCGGCCGCTTCCTGTAATGTAATCTGCTTTTTCATTGTCAATATGATTTTTCTATGTTGAGACTCAATTTACGCACCGAACAGACGGGCATTGTTTTCATACAGTTCATGCAGCAGGTCCACCTGATGTGATTTCAGTTTCAATGCTTGCAGCCACTGTTCAAAAGTGCTGACTTTATGCATGTCAGTACCCACATAATCGTACATTCCGGCTTCCAGCAGATATTCTGCGTTATCCTTTGCAGGCCTGCCATATCCGCCAGCCAAAGAGACCAGGTTCAACTGAAGGGAATAACCGCTCTCCTTCCAGTGCCTGAATTCATCCGTATCAGCATACACATACCGTTCCGGATGCGCTATCACCACATGGTTGTCTGTGACCGTCAACTCGTAAAGATACTGGTCCATGTCCGGAATCTTATACATGTAGGAGGTCTCCACCAGCACAATCCTCTCTGTCGGATTCAAATATAGCCAACCCTCCTCCTGATGCGAAAGGAAACGTTCGTCCAGCATGTATTCCGCTGCCAGCCTTACCTTCAATCCGCATGATTCCGCCACCACCTGCCTGTAATGGTCATACAGCTGTTCCAGATGGGAACGGGTGTTGTCCGCATAATCCATCATGACATGGGGTGTGAGTATCAGCTGTCTGAAGCCTAACCGCTCCATGTATTTCAGCCCATCAATGGAGGAGGATTCCGTCTGGAAACCATCATCCACCGCCGGAAGCAGATGACAATGCATGTCGGTCACCCCGTGGAAAAAATCGGCGGGCAAACCTTTTTTTCTGTCAAACAAGCCCATTTTTTATGGATTTAATGCCGTTCCTCCTGCGAGGAATTCTGGCGTTTATTTTTTTCAAACCCCATTATAACCTTTAACTTATGACGGAATTTCTGCAACACCGACATCTGTGACTGCCGTTTGGTCTCCTCCTCATTTCCGTAACCGTAACCATAACCATAACCATAGCCATAGCCATAACCATAACCATAACCATAGCCGTGTCCGGCACCGTTATTATATCCTAACTTCTTGTAATCAACATCATTGACAATCACACAAAGATGCGGGAAACGTTTTTCCTGATACATGTTCTCCAAATCAACCAATGCCCGCTTGTCAGTCACATTGGCACGGATGACAAACACAGTCAGATCGGCCACACGCTTCAGGATGTCCGCATCGGCCACAAGGCCGGCCGGCACCGCATCCAGCAGCACATAGTCATATTGCGGACGTACTGCATCCAGGAAGGCATCCAACCTTGGACTCTCCAACAATTCGGCAGGATTAGGAGGTACCGGACCGGAAAAGACCACATCCCAGCTGGCTGAACCAGTCGTGATGGAACGGCGCTCCGACAGCAACGAATCCAGATCCATTTTTCCGGAAAGATAGTTGGAAAGCCCCCTGCTGTTGGCATTGGGGAGCTTCTTGTGCAGCGTTCCCTTCCGGATGTCCGCATCCACCAGCAGCACCCGCTTGCCCGAAGCGGCCAGCAGCACCGAAAGGTTGGAGGAGAGGAACGACTTACCGCTGTTCTGGAAAAATGAGGTGAACATGGCCACCTTGCAGCCCTGACGGTCAGTCTTGATATAATCCAAATTGGAACGTATGATACGGAAAGACTCCGAAATGGAATCACGCCCGTTTTCGTGCACCACAATGATGCTGCCCTTTTCCTGCTCGGCACTCTGCTTTGGCACATCCCCCAAAAGAGGAACCGAACATCCCTCCTCCACCTCCAACCGGCTGTGGATATCGGTGTCCATCATTTTCAGCAGGAAGAATATACCTACAGGAATGGCCAACCCTAACACAATTGCCACCAAAAAAATCATGGATCTGCGAGGTTTGGTGGGAGAGGCAGGGCCGTCCGCCGCGTCAATCACACGCACATCGTCCTCCAAGGCAGCCTTGGAGAGTGAGAGCTCCTCACGCCGGTTCAACAGGAACAGGTACAGGCTGGATTTGACCGTTTGTTCCCGTTCCACCGATGCAATGTAATTCTGGCGTTCCGGTACAGCCTCCACCTTGCTGCCGGCCTGGTTCTCCAACCTCCTTTTCCGGCTCAGCTGCTGCGTCAGATTGGAGCGCAGTGCCGTCAGGGCGCTGGACACGCCATCCTTCAAAATCTGCAGGCTGGCGTTGATCTCCTTGGTCATAGGGTTGTTCTTAGTATTGCCCTTAGCCTCCAATTTCTGCTTTTGCAGCAAAGTGGTGTTATATTCGGAGATGACCGAAGCAAGTTGCGGATCCTTCAGCCCCATCTCAGCAGGCACCAGTTTGTAATCGTCCTTCATATTACGGACAAAATCGGTCAGATAATCCACAATGGAAATCTGGTTTTCAAGAACCTCGCTTTCTTCCAAGTATTTGTCGCTATAACGCAGATAGTCCTCACCGTAACTGCCGACGGCAATCAGACGGTTGCTCCGTTTGAAGGAGGCCAAACCAGATTCCACAACTCCCAAATCCTGATCCAGTTCATTAATCCGCGCATTGATGAAGGTTAGGCTCTGGTCTATAACCAGCGCCTTGTCCTTTACCGCCTCCTCACAGTAAATCTGCACCAGAGTGTTCAGCACATCCTCAGCCCTGTCGCCTGAAGGATCCACCATGGAGAGATTGACCACGTTGGAAACCTTGTCGGCTCTTGCCACCTGCACGGCAGCACGGTACCGCTTGGTCACCGCCTTGATGCTGCTTTTTTCCACCAGAATCTCCTTGCCGGCGTATGCCGCATAATTCCAGGTAGGGATCACCACCACCCTGCCGACCGGCGTGTTCACCGTATCATTCAACGTGGCGGTCTGCACCTTGTTGCTCTCAGGGAACTTCAATGTAACCCTGCAGCCAGTCTTTTCAGGCACCACCGTCAGGGTGACTTTTGAAAAACGCCCCTCATCCGGGAACTGCACATGCACCGGACTGTTGCTGTACAGATCATTTTTCCGCAAAAAAGACTTCTGACTGTACGTCACCTCCAGATTTAACCGCTCCACCACCTGCATCATCAGGGTGCGGGACTTGAGAACCTGCAATTCGTTCTCCACGGCGGACGATCCGCTCATGTTCAGCAGGTTATTGGAAACCAACAAATCACTGGCACTGCTGCCAGTCTTCTTGTCCTTCAGCATGATGGAGGCTGTCCGGCTATAATACCTGACCGCCGACTGGGAGACCAGGAATGCCACTGCCAAACAGACAAACAAAGAGAGGACAAACCAGCGCCAATGGCTGAGCAGAGTGTAAAGCATATCCTTCAGGTTGATGGTCGGTTCCTCATCCTGACTGTACTGCATCTGTTTTTTCTGACTGTTTTCCATACAACAAATTATTTGGTTAATGTGATGATAAGGGTGACTATGGATATGAGGGAGGTGGTCAGGGAGACATAACTGGCTATCCATGAGGCGTTCTCCTTGATGCGGGTGGCGCGCAACGGCTCCAGCAGCACCACATCGTTCTGCTGCAATAGGAAGAATGGATCGTTGAAGACCTCTTTGGACTTCAGGTTCAGGTAACGGAGGTGCATGTGATCGCCCTCCTCACGCAACACGCCCACCTTGTTTAATTTGGTATAGGCGGAGATACTTCCGGCTTGGGAGAGTGCCTCCAGCAGCGTGATGCGCTCTTTTGTCACCGTCACAGTATACGAACCGGTGGCACTTTTGATAAACACCTTGTAGTTCTTGAAACGGACCATCACCACCGCATCCTCCAAGTATCCGCCTTTGAGAAGCAGGTTGGTGATGGTATCCTGCAGCTGCAGGCGTGTCATCCCCTCCACATGGATGGCACCCAATATCGGCATGTCTATGTATCCGTTGATATCCACCAGATACCCGATTCCGTTTTCCGGATTCTGCATGCTGTATGAGCTTCCGGTATTTCTGTTATACGTACTCTGGAGGTTAAACGGATCGGCCAACCCCCTGTCAGAGGAGGTGACAAAGATTATCAGTTCGTCATTGGGATGGATGCGTGCTTCATAGTTGTTGTCCAACAACACGGTGGAATCATGTTCCATGTCCTGCAAATAGGTAATGTCCTTGTGGGTCACACAGGAGGCAAAAAGTGCCGCCATAGCGAACACTCCCAGCCATAACCTGAAAAACAAACATTTACTCATATTCATTATTATTTTTTGTTTCATTTTGAACCGGCTCCTCCTACTGGGCAGGCTTGTCCAGCACTGTAAAGCGGCTGTTGTTGCTTTTGAATTCCGGCACAATGGCCTTCATTTGCGCCACAAGGGCGAATTCATCGGAAGAGAGCAGGGCCTGGCCTAACGCCTCAAACGCGGCATCCACCTTTTCCGGATCCTGCGGCCGCACCTTGGCCCGGAAAATCTTCCCATGTACAGTAGGCATGGTATCCTCCTTGGTGGCCAGCAGCTCCTCATAGAGCTTTTCACCCGGACGCAGACCTGTATATTCAATTTTGATATCTACATCCGGTTTCAAACCGGAGAGACGAATCAGGTTCCTTGCCAGTGTGTCGATCTTGACAGGTTCCCCCATATCAAGCACGTAGATGTCACCGCTCTCCGCATAGTAGCCCGCCTGCAGGACAAGGCTCACTGCTTCCGGAATCGTCATGAAATAGCGGATGATATCCGGATGGGTCACCGTCACAGGACCGCCGGATTCAATCTGCTTTCTGAACAGTGGGATGACAGAACCGTTGCTGCCCAGGACGTTGCCAAAACGTACTGCGACAAACTTCGTGTGTGAGTGAGCGGGTGGAGCGGGAGCGTTCTGCATGGATGCAGCTTCATCCCAGATGTGGGAATGCAGGAGCGGAAGCTCCAGCTCTTTCCCCTCGGTTATTTTTTCAGCGAAAGACTGAATGACCATCTCGCACAGGCGCTTGCTGGCTCCCATGATGTTGGTCGGATTGACTGCCTTATCCGTGGAAATCAAGACGAATCGTTCACAGCCAAAGACCATAGCCGCATAGGCTGTCTTATAGGTTCCTATAGCGTTGTTCTTAATCGGTTCACAGGGACTGTCCTCCATCAGAGGCACGTGCTTGTGGGCTGCTGCGTGGAAGACAATCTGAGGCTGATAATCCGCGAAGACCTGCATGATGCGCTTTGTGTCGCGGACAGAGCCGATCAACGTGACCAGATTAAGCTGGGGGTATTTTTTCCGAATTTCCTGCTGGATATCATAGGCATTATTCTCGTAGACATCAAAGATAATCAGCTGCTTTGGG
>DBYD01000044.1 GCA_002309855.1 Bacteroidales bacterium UBA1195 | reverse complement strand
GCATCAATGTCGTTTTTGCGCAATGCTTTCCAAAAACGGAGCGCGAAGCCCTGCGTCTCATTCTTTCTTACGCCTGTATATGCGGGAATCAGTCCTGAAACCAGTCCGGTACGTACCTCCTTGTTGGGGATGGCCAGCACAAACGAGTCGGTTTCCCGGTCATATTCCTTAATTGTGATGTATCCGCTCTGATATAGCAGCGGCAGCGCGTCGTCCATGTTCTCGGTGGGCTGGTCAAACGCGGCCGCGACTGTCTCAATACGGTCCATTGCGGTGATGTCGGTTTGGAAATGCTGCATCTGTCGGATTAGGAAGGTGGGTGTGCCGCTATCAAACCAGTAGTTGGAAATATCTTTATGGTTAAAGCACTTCAACAGGCTGAAAGGGTTATATATCTCCGGAGAGGATTTGGCAAAGCGGTAGCCGTCGTACATCTGTTTCAGCTTCTCATGCATCTCGTCCGGCGTGCATCCCTGTTTTTGCGCAAGCATTGCGATGTCCGGCGCCATGTCTGTGGCCAACTCCTGCTCCGTGATGCCGCAGATGGCTGCGTATCTGTCGTCCATGGAGATGTTGGTCAGGTTGTTGATGGTGGAGAAGATGCTCAACTGCGAGAACTTTGTGATTCCGGTGATAAAGCAGAAGCGGATCATCGCCTCGCACATCTTGAGCCTTTGGTAGAATTCCTGCATCACCTCACGAACAGCCTCCAGCCGTTCCGTATCATGCAGCACATCAAGCAAAGGGGCGTCATACTCGTCAATGATGACCACCGCCTGCGCACCTGTCTGTTGGCTGCTGCGCTTGATTAACCCCGCCAGCCGCATGCCTGGTGAGGTCTCCGCCGGGTTTGAGCCGTAAACAGTTTCCAAATCATCCAGTTGCCGATTCAGTTCGTCCTTGACCTGTTCCACCGGAAGATGCCTTGCCCCGCTCAAATCGAAATGTAGCACCGGATATTGTTTCCATTCCTTTTCCAGTTCCATGATTTTCAGACCATCGAACAGCTCCTTATCACCTTTGAAATAGGAGTCCAGGGTGGTTGTGAGCAGCGATTTGCCGAACCTGCGCGGGCGGCTGAGGAAAACATACTTGTTTTTTGTCATCTGCCATACAAGGTCGGTCTTGTCAATATAGATGTAATTGCCTTTCCGTATCTCCGAAAAGGTCTGGATTCCAACAGGATATTTTCTTTCCAAAGTCTGCTCCATGGGCGTGTGAATTTGATTTTGCAAAATTACATGAAATACCGATACATATTCCCGCACGTGGCGGAAAAAATGCGACGGCGCATTATTCCCACTTCGGCTGCATTCCCAATTCATACATGGCGAATCCCCATGTGGCGGTCTGGCTTTCCAGCACTTTGGAGAGCGGCTTGCCCGCACCGTGCCCGGCCTTGGTCTCAATCATTATCAGCTTGGGCGCATTGCCGGTGTTGGAGGCCTGCAGTGTGGCCGCGTATTTGAATGAATGCGCCGGCACCACGCGGTCGTCATGGTCAGCGGTGGTGATGAGGATTGGCGGATAGGGGGTGCCGTCGTTTCTGATGTTGTGAAGCGGCGAATAGGCATAAAGGTATTTGAACATCTCCTCCGAATCCGCGCTGGTGCCGTAGTCCGGAGCCCAGTTCCAGCCGATGGTGAAGAGGTGGTAGCGCAGCATGTCCATCACGCCTACGGCAGGCAGCGCCGCACCGAACAGGTCGGGACGCTGGTTGACCACCGCACCGACTAACAGTCCGCCGTTGGAGCCTCCTGCAATACAGATTTTTCCCGCCTTGGTGTATTTTTCCTTAATAAGGTGTTCCGCCGCCGCGATGCAATCGTCAAACACGTTTTGCTTCTGCATTTTGGTGCCTGCCAGATGCCATGCCTCCCCATATTCGGAGCCGCCGCGCAGGTTCACGCTCGCATAGATGCCGCCCGCCTCGAGGAATGGAATCCGGTAGGGGGAGAAGCCCGGCGTGAGAGAGATGTTGAAGCCGCCATAGCCATACAGATATACAGGATTCTTGCCGTTGCGCTGCAATCCTTTCTTATAGGTGATGAACATCGGCACCTTGGTGCCGTCCTTGCTTGTGACAAACAGCTGCTCGCAGATGTAGTCCTCCGGATTGAAGGCGACCTGCGGGGTGCGGAACTTCACCGATTCGCCAGTCTCCACATCTAACCGGTAGATTACGGCGGGGAAGGTGAAGGAGGTGAAGGTGTAGAAGCAGCCGCGCTCCTTCTTCTCACCGCTGAAGCTGACCGAGCCGAAGGTTGGCAGCTGGATCTCCCGCTCCTTTTTGCCCTCCATGGAATAGATGTAGGCGTGGTCGGAGGCATCCTGACCGTAGATGGCTACCCATTTGCCGCCAATAAGCTGTACATTGGATAGTACGGCGTTGTTTTCAGGTATGACATCCACATATTGTGTTTTTGTTATCAGGGGGCAGCCTCCTTTTTGTCCAAATGGAATCCTTTCCATTGCGGAAAGGTCAATTTTCACCAGACGGTAGTTTGGCGCATCCTCATTGGTCAGCATATAGACGGTTTGGCCGATGCAGGCCACCACCTGATGCCGGTACCGGAAATCTTCCGCCAAAGAGACATCATAGCAATATTTCCAGTTGAAATTTTTCACAAACACACGGTTTCCGTTGTCCGCCCCGTCCTCGTCAATGATGAGCCATTGTTCATCCTCATCGGTGGCAGCGGTGTAGAACCGCTGCGGATGGCGTCTGTCTAATTCAATTGTGATCCGTCTGTCCTCGGATTGCGGAGTGCCGAGATTGTGGTAATACACTCTGTGCCCTTCGTTGATGCCGCTCAGTTCGCTGCCCTCCTTGGGCTGCGGATAGCCGCTGTAGTAGAATCCGTCACCGTGCCATGCTGCTCCGGTGAATTTGGCCCAGATGATGTGGTCGCCGGTCAGCTGGCGGCTCTGCACATCCATCACATAGATTTCGCTCCAGTCGCTGCCGCTGCGCGAAATGGTGTAGGCCATCTTTGTTCCGGTCTTGTTGAAATATACGCCGGTCAGGGCGACAGTTCCGTCGTCTGAAAGTTTGTTGGGGTCCAGGAAGACTTCGGCCTTCTGCATCCGCTGGAGCGCGTCGGGGGCCTCCATGTCGGCGGAGTCCATCACATACAGCACAGACTGGTTCTGCAGGCCGTCGTTGCGGAAAAAGTAGTATTTCCCGCCTTTTTTGAAGGGCATTCCCATCTTTTCATAGTCGGCCAGTGCGGTAAGCCGCCGGTTCAGACTCTTCAGGAAGGGGATTTTTTGCAGGTAGGCGTCGGTCACCCTGTTCTCCGCCTCCACCCATGCCGCCACCTGTGCGGTGGTGTCGTTCTCCATCCAGCGGTAGGGGTCGGCCACCTCATGCCCGAAATAGTTGTCCGTAACATCCTGGCGTTCCGCCTCGGGATATGTGATTTTCCCCTTGTTGCCGCAGGCGGTGCAAAGCAGACAGATTCCCATGATCATCAATTTGTTTGTCTTCATACGTTATGTGTTTTATACCGGTATCTTCTTGAATTTGTCCATAATCTGGTAGGCCACCTCCAATGCCTTGTAGCCGTCATATACCGAGACCTCGCACGGGTGGTTGTGCAGGATGCTGTCGGCGAACATCGAAAGCTCCGTCTCAATGGCATTTACGTGGATGCTGTTGGGCTTTTCGATGAAAATCCGCTTCTTGCCTCGGTTGTTGCCCAGGTCAAGAATCAGCGGCATCAGGTCGTTGTCGTCCTCGGGAACGTAGTCGCGCATCCGGAGTATGTTCGCCTCCTTGGTCTGATAATCGACTGTGATGTAGGCGTTTTTCTGGAAAAAGCGGGCGCGGCGCATCCTTTTGATGGACATTCGGCTGGCGGTGAGGTTGGCGGTGCAGCCGTTCTCGAACTCAATCCGCGCGTTGGCGATGTCGGGTGTGTCGGTGATGACGGCCACTCCGCTGGCACTGATGTGGCTGATTGGTGAATTGACGGTGTGCAGCAATATGTCGATGTCATGGATCATCAGGTCCAGCACCACCGAAACGTCCGTGCCCCTCGGGTTGAACTCGGCCAGCCGGTGGCATTCGATGAACAGCGGGTTGTCGATGTACTCTTTCGCTTCCAGAAAGGCATCGTTGAAGCGTTCCACATGGCCTATCTGCACCTTCAGCCGGTTCGCCTCCGAATAGCGCAGTATCTCCTCCGCCTCCGGCAGTGTGGCGGTGATGGGCTTTTCGATGAAGACATGTTTGCCAGCCTTCAGCGCCGCCATTGCTGAGGCATGGTGGTTCAAGGTCGGGGTGACAATGTCGATTGCGTCGCATTGCTCCATCAGTTGCCCGCTGTTTTCAAAAAACGGGATGCCGAAGGTTTCCGACACCTCCCTTGCGTTTTCCGGATCGGAATCGTAGAATCCCACCAATTCAATGTTCCTGATGTTTTTCCAGCATTTGATGTGGATTTTTCCAAGATGGCCTGCGCCCAAAACACCGACTTTTAACATAGTTGTTGCTTTTAGATTAAAATGACATAACGCAGGGTGCGTATTTTTATTGCACGCGGCGGCACACCGTATCCGAAAAATTGCTACTTTTGCCTTTTTAAACGACATGACGGACACACCGAAAGACATGGGGGCGCGGATGCGCCTGGTGGAGGGGCTCAGGCAGCAGGGTATCACCGATGAGGCGGTGCTGGAGGCGTTTGCAAAGGTGCCGCGGCATTTTTTTGTGCCTGCGTTCCTCTGTAACCGCGCCTATGACATGCAGGCTTTGCCCATCGCCTGCGGGCAGACAATCTCCCAACCCTATACGGTGGCGTTCCAGAGCCAGCTGTTGTCGGTGCGGCCGAAAATGAAGGTGCTTGAGATCGGTACCGGATCGGGATTCCAGGCGGCAATCCTGCAGGCCATGGGAGCCTATGTGTATACAGTTGAAAGACACATGGACCTGTACCGCGAGGCGGAGGAGCGTTTCAAGCAGCTCCGCATCCGTGTGGCGCTAAAGCATGGCGACGGTTATGCAGGCTGGCCGGAATTCGCCCCGTACGACCGCATCCTGGTGACATGTGCCGCCCCCGAATTGCCGCAGCAGCTGTTGCGGCAGCTTAAGACAGACGGTGTGATGGTGGTCCCCGTAGGGGAGGTGGAGCAGCGGATGACGCGCGTTGTCCGTACCGCCGCCGGCTTCGAATCCACGCTCCACGGCAGTTACACCTTTGTCCCCATGCTGGGGGAGAAGGCCTTTCCGGATAATAAAAAGCCGGCTGTTGAAAAATAATCCGGCAAGCCGGATTCCGTACTTGGATTTTATTTACTTTTGCACGCCTTTTCCGCAAGTGCGGAGGCATGAGTATGTAATTGACAACAAGCCGTAAGGCTTCAAATTTTGATGTATGAACTATAAGGAAATTCTTACAATTTCAGGAAAGAGCGGACTGTTCAAGCTTGTGTCCCAATCAAAGAACACCGCCATTGTCGAATCGCTCACCGACCACACCCGTCATCCGCTTTTCGCCTCCAGCAAGGCCAGCTCGCTTGAGGAGATATATCTTTTCACCAGCGATGGAAGCCTCCCGTTGAAGGATGTGCTTGTGAAAATCCATGCCCACACCGGAGGCGGAAAGGCCATCGACCCCAAGTCGCCCGAGGCTGAGGTGCGGAAATACATGGAGGCGGTGCTGCCCGAATACGACAGGGAGCGGGTGCACTATTCCGACATGAAGCGGCTCTTTTCCTGGTATAACATTTTATTGGAAAGCGATCTGCTGGTCATTGGGGATGAGGATGCCGAGACGGGCACGGATACCGCGTCCAAGGATGTGGCCGACCCCGAATAAGTTTTTTTTCGCATCAGATGCCATTTGTATTGAAAAATTGTATAGTTTTGCAAATTCATTGTTAAAACAGTTCATATGCATATAGCTATTGCTGGAAATATCGGCTCCGGAAAGACATCCCTCACCCAGTTGCTGGCCAAGCACTACAATTGGCTGCCGCAGTTTGAGGATGTGGACGACAATCCGTATCTGACCAGTTTTTATGAGGATATGCAGCGCTGGTCGTTCAATTTGCAGGTTTTTTTTCTCAATACGCGCTTCCGGCACATCCTTGATATACGGAAACAGAAGAAATCGGTGGTGCAGGACAGGACCATCTATGAGGATGCATACATTTTCGCCCCCACCCTGTATGAGATGGGACTTATGTCTTCCCGTGACTATAATAACTATCTTTCGCTGTTTGAATTGCTCGATTCCGTAATTCAGGCACCCGATTTGCTGATTTACCTGAGGGCGGACATTCCGACCCTTGTGGCACATATCCAGCAGCGTGGCCGGCCCTACGAGGATCTGATCCGGCTGGATTATCTGAAAAACTTGAACGAACGCTACAACCATTGGGCGGATAATTACACCAAAAGTAAGATGCTGGTGGTGGATGTGAATCAGGTGAAGTTCACCGAAAGCAAGGCGGATCTCGGCTTCATAATCGACCATGTGGATGCGGAGCTGTTCGGCCTGTTCACCGAGGAGCCCAAGCCGGCTCCCGGCAAAAAATCCCGTTCCTCCAAAACCAGATAGGATGCATTATATCGGAATCATACCGGCCCGTTACGCCTCTTCGCGGTTCCCAGGGAAACCGTTGTGCAAAATAGGGGATAAGACCATGATAGAGAGGGTCTATGCCCAGGTCAGCAAGGTGGATGGGCTGGAACGGGTGGTTGTGGCGACAGACCATCCGGAAATAGAGGCCTGTGTGAAGTCTTTCGGCGGTGATGTCCGTATGACCTCCCCAAACCACCGTTCCGGGACCGACCGTTGTGCCGAGGTGTTCCGCTCCCTTATGCCGGATTTCGCTCCGGAAGAGAGTGTTGTTGTGAACATCCAGGGGGATGAGCCTTTCATCCGGCCGGGGCAGATTCAGGAGCTGGTCGCCTGCATGTCAGGTGGTGAGGTTCAGATTGCCACGCTGCTCCAGAGGTTGGACAATCCGGGGCCGCTGAACAATCCGAATGTTGTGAAGTGTGTCAGGGATGTGAACGGTCGGGCGTTGTATTTCAGCCGCCATGCAATCCCTTATTTGCGTTCCAACCCTTTTGAAAGCCATCTCTTTTACAAACATATCGGCCTGTATGCCTATCGGGCGGACGTGCTGCTGCAATTGGTCGGGCTGCCGGTTTCATCTTTGGAGGCGGCGGAGAGCCTTGAGCAGCTCCGCTGGCTGGAAAACGGCTACAGCATTGCCACTTGTGTGACGGATTATCCGGCCACCATCTCCATCGACACGCCTGCCGATCTGGAAAAGGCCATTCAATTTGAACAATCAATTGCTGACGAGTCATGATTACTGCGTGTATAAAAAAATACATTATTGAAAATGGACAGGTCCGGATTTACCGGCTTGGTATGTTTGAATTGCGGTATAGGGAGGCGGAGGTTCATCCGATTCTGAAGGAGTTCACCCCTCCCGGCCATTACCTCTTCTTTACCCCTGACGAAAAGGAGGAGGGGGCTGACTTCACGCAGTATGTGGCTTCCGAATCCCATGTGGATACGGCGGAGGCTGCGGAGCAGGTGGCACGATGGGTCGAATCTGTAAAAACCGCATTGGATACGGAGAGGCAGTATAGTCTTGGCAGCATGGGAAAATTCGTGATGGGCAATATCCGGATGGAATTTGTTCCCGCACTGGATCCTGACCTTTCTCCTGATTCGTTCGGCTTCACCTCGTTCAGCCTGCGTGGGGAGGACAAGGCTGAACCGGAAAAACGCGACCCTGAGCCTGTGAAAGCGGAACCTGAGCCGGAAAAACCAGAGGTTAATTCTGAACCCATTGCAAGTTCTGAGTTGGAAAAACCGGATATGGAGCCTGAAAAAGCTGAGCCGGTGATTCCGGATAATGCGGTTGGTACGGAACCTGTCGCATCACAAAGCTGTTCGGAGCCTGCTCCCAAGCGGCATGTGGGCTGGGTGATTTTCTACACATTGTTCATTATTTTACTGTTATGTATAATTGGCATGGGTGTTTACGCCCTGTTGCGGCCTGTGGAGTTTGTGGAGAAGAAGGACCGGTGTGTTTCAAAAATCACCTCTCTCTTCCAAGGCTCCGCTGATACGCTGCAGGTGGAATCGGTTGATACGGTGAAGGCGGAGTCAGATTGGGATATGGCGGAACCGGAGCCGACCCCGGAAGATACATTCGGGCTGGCAGAACCGGCGGAGACAGTGGAACCGGCCAATTGCTACATCATCATAGGCGGCTTCGGTAACGCGGCCAATGCGGACAATCTGGTGCAGAAATTGAAAGGCAGGTACCCGAATGTATCCAATCTCGGTATGAACGAACGGGGCACACTCATCATGGTGGGTGTCGGTCCTTACAGCCGTGCCGAAGCGGAGACACAAATGACGGCTTTGAGCGCCAACTACAAGGATTGTTGGATTTTGGAAAGGTAAGTTTGACTATAAATCACGTGATATCATGAAAAAGTTAGTGGTTATCGGTTTGTTTGCACTTGTTTTGGCAGGTGTTTTCTCTGCATGCAACACCTATCAGCGCTGCCCGGCCTATACGGACAATGCCGCTGTAGAGACAGTTGGTGACAGGATTTGATTGTGTTCTTAACCGGCATTGCGCGATGCTCCGTTGACGCGAGGGCTTGCGTCGGAAGGGAAAAAGGCGGCATGATGCTTCGGATTATCCGCAGATTCATTGCGGTCGCTGCATGTTTGTGTTGCGGCTGCCTCTTTGCACAGCGGACGGCTCCCATCCGTTGTACGGCCGATTTGTTGCAGTTTGACAACGATTTGTTTCCGGATGCCAGGATGTTCACGGGCAATGTGGAGTTCAGCCATGAAGGCAGCGTCGGCTATGCGGACACGGTTTTCTATTATGAGAAGGCCAACCGGCTGGAGGCGTTCGGCAAGGAGGTGATCATCCACATAAACGATTCGGTCCACCTGTACGGACACTCTTTGCGCTATGACGGTACGACCCGCACCGCAGTGTTGGACGGCAATGTGATGCTGTTTGACAACCACAGTGTGCTCTATACCGATCTGCTCACTTTTTACCGGTCGGAACAGTATGCCTTTTATGATTGCGGCGGACGGATTGAGAACGACAGCGCCGTGCTGACCAGCCAGTGCGGCTATTATTACACCGCCACCTCGGACGCCTATTTCCGGAGGGAGGTGCATGTGCAGCATCCGGAGTTTACGTTGGACGCTGATACGCTGCGTTATAACACGCGTGAGGAAAAGGTCTATTTTTCAGGTCCTACCAATATGTATTCCGATAGTAACTCCATCTATTGTGAGGAGGGGTGGTACGCCACCCGGACGGAGGAGGCGGTCTTCTACGGTCCCACCAGAATATATGCCGGGCAATACCTTCTGACGGCCGACACCCTTTTTTATGACCATTTGCATGATGCTGGAAAAGCCTGGTCAAATGTTTTTTTGCAGGATACATGCGAAAAGCACCATGTGACAAGCGACTACATGGAATATGACGGCCAGCGTTGCTATGCGTTTGCTACGGAAAAGGCTTTGGCTGTCTATGTGCAGGATGATGACAGCCTTTTCCTGCATGCCGATACGCTATGGGTGACTCTTGATTCTAACCGGCATCTGCAATCCGCCTTTTGTCACGAGCATGTCCGTTTTTATCATTCGCAATATCAGGGACGTTGTGGTTCGCTGTACTATTCTGCCATTGATTCTTTGGCGGAGATGCGGGATGCACCGTTGGTGTGGAACGACTCCAGCCAGTTTGTGGCTGATACATTCCGGTTCTTTCTGCAACAAGGGGAACTTCGGGAACTGCATCTGCTCGGAGCGGCCTTTGTTAGCCAGAATGTGTGGGAGGAGCAGAGTTTCAATCAGGTGAAGGGTGCTTCCATGTATATGTATTTCAAGGATAACAATCCCGAATACATGTGGATATACCCCAATGCTGTGTGTTTGTATTATATGGAGGATAATGATTCCGCACTGATTGGAGTGCAACGGACATCCGCAGAGCGGATGAAGGTGTTGTTTGAGGAGGGTGCCTTTTCAGAAATTTTATTTTACCAGAAAATCAAAGGCACTTTCGGACCGGAGGAGAAGGGAGATGAGCGTTTTTTGCCAGGTTTCCAATGGTTGGAGCCTTATCGGCCTAAGGAGCGGTCGGCGGTGTTCATACCGGACAACTATATTCCAGCAGTGGAGCAGCGACAACCTGAAACCGATGAAGATGAGTGAAAACGACATTCTATCGGTTGAAAACTTATGTGTGCATTTCCCGTCCGGAGCAAAGGGGGAGCCTTTGTGTGCCGTGCATGACTTGTCATTCACTGTTGGTGCCGGGGAGATAGTGGGCATTGTCGGTGAATCCGGTTCCGGAAAGTCTGTCACCGCATTGAGCATAATGCGTCTGTTGGACAAGGCATCCTTTAGCGGTAAAATTTGTTGGACGGAGAATGGGGTGGAGTGCGATTTGCTGCAGTGCACCAACCGTGACATGCGGCGGTTCCGTGGCGGCCGGATGGGTATGGTGTTCCAGGAGCCCATGTCCTCGCTTAACCCCTCCATGCGCTGCGGACGGCAGGTGGCCGAGGTTTTGCAGCTGCATCTGCATTGTTCGAAAGAGGAGGCACGGCAGGAGGTTTTGCGGCTTTTCGGGGAGGTGCTGCTGCCCGATCCGGAAAAGGCGTACCGCTCCTATCCCCATGAACTCTCCGGCGGCCAGAAGCAGCGGGTGATGATTGCCATGGCCATAGCATGCAAGCCGCAGCTGTTGATTGCCGACGAGCCGACCACCGCTCTGGATGTGACAGTTCAGAAGGCAATTCTTGAACTTCTATGCAGTCTGCGTCAGCAGTATGGCATCAGCATACTTTTCATTTCACATGATTTGGGGGTGGTGGCGAACATTGCCGACCGTGCCGTTGTGATGTACCGTGGGGAAAAGGTGGAGGAGGGTGCTGTCCGCACGCTGTTCCTGCATCCGCAGCATCCTTATACCAAAGGGCTGCTGTCATGCCGTGTGCCGTTGGACAGACGCTATTACCGGCTGCCAACTGTTCATGATTTTCTCTCCGCGCCGCCCGATTCCGACCCGTTGGCAAATCTGCGGATCATCTCGGAGGAGGCATGGCGGGAGGAGGCGGAAAAACTTGTGCAGTCCCCACCATTGGTGGAGGTGAGGCATTTGGAGAAATCCTATCCGCTGCCGAGGAAATGGGGGCAGCCCAGGCAACGTTTCCAGGCGGTGGCGGATGTCAGCTTCACCCTGCATGAGGGTGAGACGCTTGGTCTCGTCGGGGAATCCGGTTGCGGAAAAACCACTTTGGGGCGCAGCATGTTGCGCCTGATTGAACCGACCGGCGGCGAAGTGCTGTACCGCGGTCGGGACATCTGCAGGCTTTCCGCCGGTGAGATGCGGAGGTTGCGCAGCGAGATGCAGATCATATTCCAGGATCCATACGCCTCACTTAATCCCCGTTACACGGTCGGTATGGCGTTGGTTGAGCCGATGCGCCTGCACCATTGCGGTGAAAACGACAGTGAGCGGCGCGAGATGGCGATGGAACTGCTGGAGCAGGTGCAGCTGAAGGCATCCGACATGCAGCGGTACCCGCATGAGTTTTCCGGTGGACAGCGGCAGCGCATTTGCATCGCCCGTGCCCTTGCCCTGCATCCGCGCCTGATCATTTGTGACGAGTCGGTCTCCGCCCTGGATGTCTCCATCCAGGCGCAGGTGCTGAACCTGCTGAACGAGCTGAAGAAAAAATACGGGCTCACATATCTCTTTATCTCACACGACCTTTCGGTGGTGAAATACATGTCGCACAGGGTTATGGTGATGCAAAAGGGGCGACTGGTGGAGCTGCAGCAATCCGATGCGCTTTACCGCCATCCGCAGACTGCCTACACCCGCCGCCTGCTGGATGCGGTTCCGAAAATTTCGTTTGCATAGGTATGGGCGATTCGAATATGGTTTTATGGGTATTGGCGCTGCTGCCGGTATTGGTGCTGGCGGTCTTTGTCTATGTGATGGACAGGTATGAAAAGGAGCCGTTATGGATGCTGCTGAAAGCCTTCTTTTGCGGCATTTTTGCAGTGGTGGCTATCGTTCCGTTGGAGCAGCTGCTTTCCGCCTTCGCACCCGGCGGCGCGGTGCTGCACGGGCTCTATGACGGTTTTGTGGTGGCCGGGTTCAGTGAGGAACTTTGCAAATTGTTGGTCCTCATGTTATTTATCTGGAGAAGCCGCCATTTCAACGAGTATTTCGACGGCATTGTATATGCGGTTTATGTCGGGCTTGGCTTCGCCTGTCTGGAAAATGTCGGCTATGTGTTCCAGTCCGGACTATTCCAGGAAAGTCTTGTTACAGGGGTGACCCGCGCATTGCTTTCCGTGCCGGCGCATTTTCTGTTTGCGGTGGCGATGGGGTATTACCTCTCCAAGGCGAAGTTTGATGCCGCAAACAGGGCTTCAAGTCTCTTGAAGGCTCTCTTCTATCCGTTGTTGCTGCATGGCACTTTCGATGCGCTGCTCATGGTTTCGGACAATTTGAAAAGCACAGTGCTTTACCCTGTTACAGTTATACTTTTCATCCTTTTTATCCGTTTTGACATCAAGTTGTGGAAAAAGGGCATGGTGAAGATTCGGGAAATGCAGGAACGCTCCCGGATGCAGGAAACGGACAGAATTAACGGATGGTGAAATGTAGAGACGCAAAATTTTGCGTCTCTACATCCAGATTATTGCGTTTTTTTCTGGTAGAAGACAAAATCGTCGTCGATGTAATCCACCGTGATGGTTATGTCGGGCGTGACCTCGTCCGCCAGAATCATTTTTGAAAGACGGTTCAGGATATTCTTCTGGATGACCCGTTTCAGTTGTATCCCACACGCCACCAACTCTAATCTATTAATTATTAACTATTAACTATTAATTATTATTTTTCTCTTCCGCCTCACCCAGCGGAATTTCCTTTCCGTTCCTGTATTCCATCGGCGTCATGCCGGTCTCTTTTTTGAAGAAGCGGGAGAAGGAGGAGGCTTCCTCGAACCCCAGTTTTGTGGCGAGATTCTTTATGCTGTCACTGTTCCCTGCCAGCAGCTCCTGCGCCGTATGGAGTGTCATGCT
>DBYD01000019.1:8374-25346 GCA_002309855.1 Bacteroidales bacterium UBA1195 | reverse complement strand
TACGCCAACGCCGCCACCGACATCGAATTTGACTTCCCGTTCGGATTCAAGGAGCTGGAGGGCATCCACTCCCGCACCGACTTCGATTTGAAGGCGCACCAGCAGTATTCCGGCAAAAAGCTGCAATATTTCGATCCGGAGACCAACGAAAGCTATGTGCCATACGTGATTGAGACCTCAATCGGTGTGGACAGGATGTTCCTTGCCGTCTTCAGCCATGCCTACCGCGAGGAGACCCTCCCCGACAACAGCACCCGCACGGTGCTGAAAATTCCGGCAATACTTGCACCGGTGAAGGTGGCTGTGCTGCCTTTGGTCAAGAAGGACGGCCTGCCCGAAAAGGCGCGTGAAATACTTAAGCCGCTTCAATACCGCTACAACTGCCAGTACGACGAAAAGGACGCCATCGGACGCCGCTACCGCCGTCAGGATGCAATCGGCACACCCTTCTGCATCACCGTGGACAACCGGACGCTTGAGGACGACACCGTCACGCTGCGCGACCGCGACACCATGGAGCAGGAACGCATCGCCATACCGGAAATTGAAAAACGTCTTGAACAACTCATGAAATGCACCCTTTAACGCCATGCTGTCAATCATAGTCGCAATCGGAAAAAATTATGAGATTGGCCGGAAAAACCAGCTGCTCTGCCACCTGCCGGACGATCTGAAGCACTTTAAGCGCACAACGGCGGGCCACGCCGTGCTGATGGGCGAGAACACATGGTTCTCACTGCCGAAGCGTCCGCTGCCAAACCGCCGCAACATTGTGCTCACGTTAGAAAAGGACAAAAGCTACGAAGGGGCTGAAATGGCCTACTCCATTGAGGAGGCGATGGAGCTGTGCCCGTCAGAAGAGGAGGTCTTCATCATGGGCGGCGCCTCCATCTACCGGCAGTTCTTCCCCCTGTGCGACAAGCTGTACATCACACGGATGCAGGCGGAATTTCCGGACGCGGATGTCTTTTTCCCGCAAATTGACGAAAAGGACTGGCAGCTCGTTTCCGAAGAGCCGCACCCTGCGGACGAAAACCACTGCTGCGCATTCACATTCCAAGTATATGTAAAAAGAAAAAACGGATAGCCATGAACAAAAGCATCAGAACATTAGTGATAATGCTGGCAGCCTTCGCCAGCATCCAGGCCTTCGGCCAGAAAAAGGGGGAACCCGTGGAGGTCTACCCCATGCCTGTGAGCGAACAGACAAAACTGATAACCTACCAGGATGTTGTTCCGATGAAAGCGGAGCCTGCAGTATTGTATGACCGCGCATTTGAATGGGCGAAACATTTCTTCCAGAACCCCACCAAAGTGATACAGACCGCCGACAAGGAAAAGGGGGTGATTGTATGCCGCAGCAACATGAAAATCCACACAACGGCCAAAGACGGCAAAACGGAGGTGATGGCTGGTATTGTAACTTATGAACTTAAAATAGAGGCACGTGACGGACGCTACCGCTACACTATCACCAACTTCACCTGCAAGAACGGACAGGTCACCCAAGCCTGCGAGCAATGGCTGGACAGCAGCAAGCCTGAGTGGACGCCAGTTCGCAACAAGCATTTGGAAGAGGTGGACACCAACATTAAAGCACTGATAGAAAGCCTTGAAAACGGCATGGAGCCGAAAGAGGAGGTAAAAGACGACTGGTAGCATGAACAGGCCGGAGAGCGAATGCGAACTACAGGAGCAGCTGCTTTCGGACGAAGGCTGCACCCTGATGCTGTACAACGACAACACCAACACCTTTGATTTTGTCATTGACAGCCTGATGGAATGCTGCGGACACAGTTATGAGCAGGCGCTGCAATGCACCTGGATTGCACACTGCTTCGGCAAATGCGACGTGAAGCACGGCGGATATGAGCGGCTGGCGCCTATAGCCGAAAAACTTACCCTGCGTGGACTGACGGTCAAAATAATCTGAGTAGAGAGGATGGGAAAGGCTGCAAAACATACCAGACGGCTGTTCCGGACACTTATCGGAGTGGTGCTGTTCGCAGCCATCCTGCTGTTTGTAACCGGTCTGGTATTCATGATCCCATCCGTGCAGACCAAAGCCGCCCGGAAAGCCGCAGCCATCTTGTCCGAAAAATTGCAGACAGAAATAGCCATTGAAAAGCTCCGGCTTTACTGGAACCTGAATTTCAGCGTGGAGGGGCTTCGCATCGAAGACCGCCACCAGCAGCCGATGTTTGCCGCAGGCAGTCTGAAAAGCCGCCTCCCCCACCACAACCGTTCCCAAAGGATCTGGCGCTTCAGCGGAATTGAAGTTGAGGATTTGCTGGTTTACACCGCCAAATACAAAGGCGAAGAGGAGAACAACATGAAGTTCCTTTTTGAGTTTTTCTCCTCTGACAAGGAAAAAAAGCCTGTCAAACTGCTTTTTGAAGACCTGAGGATGAAAAACGGAAGCTATATCTGGTACTATGAAGCGAGGTGCAAGGAGGATGTGGCTGGAGTCTGGAACTATGACCACATCCGTCTGCAACAGATTGATGCGGAGATAAAAAGCATTACCGTGGCTGGAGGTGAATGCCTGCTGGACATCCGCAACCTTGACTGCCGGGAGCATTCAGGCTTCACCATCCGCAACCTGCAGACCCTGCTGACTGTCTCAAGCCGGAAACTCTATCTGGAGAACACAACCTTTGATGCAATCAGCGGCAGTCACATTGACATGGATTTCCGTTTTGACTTTGACAATTGGCATCAGTATTCTGATTTCAATGACAGTGTCCTTTTCCGTTGCCAATTGCGTCCATCGCTGCTCCACGCCACCGACCTCACCTATTTCACCCCTGCCCTGCAAGGAATCGAACCGGTGTCCGTCCGGTTGCAGGGTAAAGTGGAGAACAGCCTTTCTCATTTGGAAATCAAACAGTTCTCTTGCCGTTTAAACGACAGCACATATCTGCGCGGAAACCTGTTCACCGAAGGAATCCAGAATGGACGCACCGCATATTGGGATGCCCAGATTGACGAGATGGCGGTCGCCATGCAGCAAATTGAGGGATTACACCTGCCAGGAGGCCGGACACTCAAATTGCCGGAAGAACTGAGGCACTGGATTGTGCGGGAAGGTGCTGCAGATTTTCACGGACGCTTCGACGATTTCACCGCCGATGTGGAGGCCACCGGCAACATGGGAAACCTACGCGCTTCAGGAATATACCACAACAACATGGCATCACGCCATTTCCAAGCACGGTTCCAGACCCAGGGACTCCCGTTGCAACCCTTGCTGCACAGCCCAATGCTGGGTTCCCTGACCGCCCAGGGGGAAATCAGCGGCAACGGCTCCAACATTGAGGATTACCGGTTGAATATCCAATCCCTGCACCTACATGGGCGCGAACTCTGCAACGCCATGCTGCATGGGGACATGGAAGATGAACGGCTGACCTTCAAACTACATTCTCCTGACTCCGCACTACTGGCCGACATCAATGGATTTGTCGATTTCAGGGAAAACAAAATATATTATGCGGGTGAACTCAACCGATTCGACCTAAGTGCGTTCCACTTTCTGCCGGAAGATTCCAACGCCATTCTCTCACTGCACAGCCAGGCTGACCTGACCGGCCGGGTTTCACAAGGAATCCACGGTGTCATCAAGGTTAACAACGCCTCCCTGACGGAAAACGGAAACAAGGTGCGGATTCCACCCTTCCAACTGCTTTCCGACACAGCAGAAAATGGAGATATGGAATTACAGCTGCGATCCACACCTTTACAAGCCTCCATTTCAGGCAAGTTACGGCTGGCTGACATTCCCAGCTGCCTGACCCGGCTGGCCCAACAACACCTTCCGCACAGCATTGGTAAAAATCTTGCCGAAGTACCGGATTACACCACATTCAACCTTGCTGTCACGATGAAACAACCCATACGGCTGCTGGAAAGGCTGTTACCCAACCTTCACATCGGCGGGGCCTGCTCCATGGACGCCTATTATTCGGAACCGGAGCAAAAGTGGTGGATGCAGTCGGACATCACTGCCCTCGGATGGAAACAGATCCGATGGGAAAATTGCAGCATCAAAAGTGACAACGAAAATGACACACTACGATTGGCGGCCAGTTGCGAACAAATGTTCTGGAATAACAGCGACAGCCTTTCACAGTTAGAACAGCTTCAGCTGCAATTGAATTGTTTCAATGATACGGCCCAATTCCGGTTACTGAACCATCCCTCCGGCAACATGCTGTCGCCCTATGTGGACCTGACAGGAAGCATACGCTTCGAACGGTTTGAGGAATGCATACTGCAAATACAGCAAGGGAAGCTGTGCCTGCATCAGGAACCGTTTGTAATTGAACCGGGAAATGAGATTACACTTGAAAAGAACAGTATAAAAATCAACCGGTTCCAGATGAATTCAGGAGAGCAGTCCGTGACGTTGGAGGGCATGCACAGCCCACAACAGACCAGCCTTGTGAACCTACAGACCCGGAACTTGCACCTCTCAGAGCTTGAATTGCTGCTCCTGCCTTATGGTCTCTCTTTGGGTGGCATCGCAACCGGAGAACTGCATCTGGCAAACCAGCACAGCAAACTCCAGCTATCCACCCGAATGAACATCGATTCCCTAGTCTTCAACGAGGTGGCTTACGGACAGTTGCAAAGCAATGCCTACTGGCAGGAGGAGGATAAGCAAATCCGACTGCAAGCCAAACTGTTCCCGCTTCAGGATTCAGCTCCCACCATTCACCTGCACGGAAACTATCAGCCTGACAGCAAACAAATTGATTTGAACGGTGAAATCCGTACATTTAACCTCCACACCATAGCCCCATACCTCTCCTCCTTTGCCAGCATGACGGAAGGCACCGCTTCCGGCAGACTCCACATCACCGGTCCGGTACAACAAGCTGCCATTTCCGGCAATCTGCACATCGATGAAGCATCCATGCAAATTGGATACATCAATACATTATATCATATTAAAGACCAAGATATTATAATAAAGGATTCGGCATTCCAGCTAAACAATCTGCAATGCAGTGACATCCAAGGGCATCCGGCGTATCTGAATGGGGTGATCACCCATCACAAACTGAAACAATGGGGTGTCCGTTTGGACATCCGCACCGAAAACACCATGGTGTTGAACACCGACTACCGTGACAACGACCTGTTTTACGGCAAGGCCTTTGGCACCGGCACTATCCGTCTGCGGTTGCTGCCACAAGGCGATTTATACCTCTCCGGAAACATGCGGACCGACAAGCAAACCTACATTTCCGTCCTTCTCAACAAAGGAGCCAACACTGAACATCAGCAATCCTACATCATTTTTGAAAAGCCGTATTACATGGAAAAGAGCACGGACAATACGGAATACGAACAGGCACGCACTACCAGAACCCATCTGCTTTTCAATCTTGACGTTACTCCGGAAGCCACACTGAAGGTGGTACTTGACCCCTCCATTGGCGGCACAATCATCGGCAACGGAACCGGCAGCATCCGCATGGAGCTGCAACCGGAACGCCCGTTTGAAATGTATGGAAGCTATATACTCAACGAAGGCAACATTGACCTTGCCCTTGGAAATGTGTTCACCCGTTCCCTCTCCATAGAGAACGGCAGCACAATCAATTGGAACGGCCAACCTGACAAAGGCGAGATGAACGTCCGTGCAATCTACACCACAAAAACCTCCATCACAAGCCTGCTTGGCGAATCCTCGGTAACATCATCCTACCGCTCCGTGCCGGTTTCCACGGGACTGCGTCTGAAGGGCGAACTGCTGAATCCGGAGTTTGATTTCGACATCCGTCTGGACAACGTCGACGAATCGATACGATCGATGGTCTACAACACCCTCGACACCACCGACAAGGAGAACATGTTCCGACAGGCCTTCTCCCTGATGCTGTTGGGCCGTTTCGACGTGCAGAATCCTGATGGGGAGAACAACGTCAACTATGGTATCGGCCATTCCTTGAGCGAATTATTCTCCCATTACCTCCAAAAAACCGTCTCCACCCTGACCGACAATGTCAACGTGGGGTTCCAATACCGCCCGGGCGACGGTGTCACCAACGGGGACGAATACAATATCCAGCTCTCCACCAACCTTATGGAGAACCGGTTGGTCATACGCGGAAATCTGGACATCTATGGGGACAACAACAGCCAGAACGAACGGCAGGCGGTGGCCGGCAACGTGGTGGGCGACATCATTTTCGAATACAAGATCACCAGCGACGGCTCGCTTCGCATCAAGGCCTTCAACATGGCCAACTACTACGATGTGCTCTCCGCCGCCTATTCCGATGTCCCCTACTACCAGGGCATCGGCTTCTCTTTCACCAAGGATTTCGACAACCTGAAAGGACTCTTCACCCGTAACAGGAAATAAAAAAAAGGCGGCCTTGCGGCCGCCCAATGACTAAACACAATTCTTAACAGTTTAGTCTCCCAATGTGGCAACCATTACCGCCTTGATGGTGTGCATGCGGTTTTCGGCCTCGTCGAAAACGATCGAATTCTCGCTCTCGAACACCTCCTCGGTCACCTCAATGCCGTCCAAGCCGAACTGTTTGTTCACATCGCGTCCAACCTGCGTCTCCAGGTTGTGGTAGGCGGGCAGNNGGCAGGCAGTGCATGAACTTGCAGTGCGGGTTGCCGGTGTTCTTCATCATCTTTGCGTTAACCTGGAAAGGCATCAGCATGTCGATGCGCTCCTTCCAAACCTCGGCGGGCTCGCCCATGCTCACCCAAACGTCGGTGTAGATGAAGTCGCAGCCCTTCACGCCCTTAACGGGATCGTCGGTCACTGTAACCTTTGCACCGGTCTCCTTGGCGATTTTCTTGCACTCCTTCACCAACCATGCCTCCGGCTGGAGCTTTTTCGGGGCGATAATGCGCACATCCATGCCCATCTTGGCACCGCCGACCATCAGGCTGTTGCCCATGTTGAAGCGGGCGTCGCCGACGTATGCGAAGGTAACCTGGCTCAGGGGCTTGTCAACATGCTCCTGCATGGTGAGGAAGTCGGCCAGAATCTGGGTGGGATGGCTCTCGTTGGTCAGGCCGTTCCACACAGGCACGCCTGCGTATTTGGCCAGCTCCTCAACGGTCTCCTGCTTGAAGCCGCGGTACTCGATGCCGTCGAACATGCGACCCAGCACGCGGGCGGTGTCGGCCATGCTCTCCTTCACGCCAATCTGGCTGCCTGTGGGTCCCAGATAGGTGACATGCGCCCCCTGGTCCTTCGCGCCAACCTCAAAGGCGCAGCGTGTGCGGGTGGATGTTTTCTCAAAAATCAGGGCGATGTTCTTGCCCTTCAGGGTCGGTTGTTCGGTGCCGGTGTATTTGGCGCGCTTCAGGTCGCGGGCCAGATCCAGCAGATAGTTCAATTCTTTCGGGCTGAAGTCTAAAATCTTCAGGAAATTACGGTTTCTTAAGTTGTAAGCCATACGTTTATTGTGTTTTTATGTTTGTTCGGGAATGAGTTGTTAAGGTGTTAAGATGTTTAAGAGTTTAAGGGGGTTAATGGGTTTAGTAGATTTGGTATTTGTTGCGTTGGTGGAGGTAGAACAGCATGGTGATTACGCCGATTGGCGTGGTGATGGTGCCGACAATCAGCAGGATTTCCCAACCGGGCCAGTGGTACAGCCAGAACAGGAACCCTATCAGCAGAACACTCAAACCCCATCCTAAAAGTTTGATGGAGAAGTTCCAGATCGGACGAAGACGGGCGTTCGCATCCTCATCCTTTTCTATAGGTTTATATGGCAGATTCGACAGAATAAGATAGGCGGTCAGGGCGAGTGTGGCCAGCCCCATTATCAGAAAATAGTCACCATACTGGATTCCGGACAGCTTCATCACTCCTCCCGCAATGCTGGCGATAACGCCAATGATTGTGATTCTCTTGCCAAAGGAGAAAAAGGCCGGAGAATTCTTCAGTTCCTCAAAATTGTTTCCCATATCCTGATTATTTTACAATACGTGTTCCGCAGGCGGGGTTTTCAAGCTGCCCGGCCTCGGTGATGATGCATGTGCCGCCGCAATGCTCCACGAAGCGAATGGCCGCCCTGATTTTCGGAGCCATGGAGCCTTCGGTGAACTGCCCCTCATCCAAATATTTCTGCGCCTCGGCAATGGTGATGACATCCAAGGCCTTCTCGTCTGGTTTGCGGAAGTTGATGTAGACCTTCGGCACATCGGTAAGGATGTAGAACTCGTCCGCATGCAGCTTGGTGGCTAAGAGTGCGGAGGACAAATCCTTGTCAATGACAGCCTCCACGCCCTTGATAATGCCGTTGTCGATGATGACCGGCACGCCGCCGCCGCCAACGGTTATGACAATGTGTCCGGCATTGGCCAGCATCTCAACCGCAGGGACATTCAGTATGTCCTTGGGCGCAGGCGAGGCCACAACCCTTCTCCAGCCGTTACCCTTGGGATCCTCCCTGAAGATGGTTCCGGGATGCTCCTCAATGAACGATTCCATCTGTTTCTGTTTGAAATAGCGTCCGATCGGCTTGGTGGGATTGACAAACAGCGGATCGTTCTGATCCACCACCACCTGCGTGATGATGCCCAGCACCTCCTTTTCAATCCCGTGGCGTTTCAACACGTTGCGGAACCCCTGCTCAATCAGGTAGCCGATGGAGCCCTGGGTCTCCGCCACACAGAAATCAAGCGGCATGGCCACCACGCCGGAGACACGGTTGGCCATCTCGTGCTGCAGAAGCACATTGCCCACCTGCGGCCCGTTGCCGTGACCGATGACTATTTTGTACCCCGCCTTGACCAACGGGATGACCGATTCGCAGGTTTCCTCCACATTTGCCAGCTGCTCCTGATAGAAACCCTCCTGTCCGCTACGCAATAAGGCATTGCCTCCGAAAGCGATAACTGCTGTCTTGCTCATATCTTACTTTTAAAATACAAAGGTGCAAAAGTAGTACTTATTTCAATATGCCAGAGGATTTCTCCAATTTTTTTGCCTGATCGAGCCGGATGCGCTCACCTTTGTAGAATGCAATGACAAAGGCATCCTTGTAACCCTTTCCACGAACCAGTTCAAGCACCGGAAGCACAGCCTCATACGTCGGCTCCTCACCGGCAGTGTATACAAACACCGAACCGCTGGGGCGGCACTGCACCTTCGGCAGTCCGCGGAAGGCATAGTCGTCCGCAGGTTTCTGCACCGAAGAGGCGGCAAACTGCACCTTGTAAACCAGTTCCGGATTACTTGCCGCGTCACTCTTCGGCTGCACAACGACAGTGTCAGCATCAACATTATATGTAGGGCGCGGCTTGCCCACTATAACGGAATCCTTTGCCGGAAGGCCGTCGGAGGCGGAAACGGTTTCGGTGACGGTGGTGGTGACGGTTTCTGACGCGGCACCGGAGTTTTCCCGAATGGACTGCGCCACCGCCTTATATATGGACTGGCTCATCTCGTTTTTCCCCTTCTCCGATTTAAGGTAGGACTCCTCCTCCCTGTTGCTCAAAAAACCGAGCTCTATCAGCACACTGGGCATTGTGGTGCGCCACAGTACAAGGAACGGTGCCTGCTTGACACCACGGTCAAGGCGGTGCAGGTCATTCACAAAATATTTCTGGACACTGGATGCGAAATGCGTGCTCCTTGTAAGATGCGCATTCTGTAACAGGGAGAAAATAATGTAGGATTCAGGGGAATAGGGGTCGAAGCCCTCGTAGTTGTTCTGATAGTCCGTCTCCTTAAGGATGGCTGCGTTCTCCTTCTGTGCCACAGCCATGTTGGCGTTTGTCTTGTCCACGCCCATAACAAAGGTCTCCGCACCGTAGGCCGTGGCGTTGGGGGCGGAATTGCAATGGATGGAGATGAACAGATCCGCCTTGTTCTTGTTTGCAATCTCCGCCCTGCGGTACAACTCGATGAACACATCGGTGCTGCGCGTGTAAATGACCTTGACCTCCGGGTGGTTTTTCCGTATGAGGGCTCCGAGACGGAGCGCAACATCCAGCACGACCTCGCTTTCATGGCTTCCGGTTGCGCCTATCGCGCCGGGATCGTTTCCGCCGTGGCCCGGATCGATCACGATTGTGCGTATAGGACCGGCATACACCCCCTGTGAAAAAAACTGCAGCAGCGACAGGCAGAGCATTAGCGTAAAAATTCTGTTCCTCATCTGTATTCTCTAATTATATTTTTCGTACTTTTGCAATTTGTACCCATGCAAATCGGGTACAAAATTAGACAATTTGACAATATATTTTATTAAAAAAAATAGAATTGTATAAACAGCTGTTTGTGAAATATTTGTTTATCCTTCTATGGATAACGCCCCTGCTGCCGGACTGTTTTTACGGAACCGTCAGGGCACAAAACAGCGATACCGCGCAGCGGAAAAGCACCATACCTCTTTCCAAAGACGCACTGAAAGAGACCATTCAATTCGAAGCGGCGGACTCTGTACGGATAGACATCAAACGGAAAAGAGCGACACTTTTCAATAAGACCAAAGTCGTCTACGAAGATGTGGAACTCACTTCCGACCACATCCACATGGATCTTGACAGCCAAGTGGTATACGCCACCGGTGCACCGGATTCAAACGGGGTCATTCAGGGAAAACCTGAGTTCAAGCAGAAAAGCTCCACATTCTACGCGAACAGCATAGGATACAACCTTCAGAGCAAACAGGGAATCGTGTACAATGTTATAACGCAGGAGGGTGACGGCATTCTGCATGGGGAGGTCATCAAAAAGGTGAACGATTCGGTCACATTTGTACGGCGCGGCGTATATACGACCTGTAATCTGGAACATCCGCACTTCGGTTTTGTGTTCACAAAGGGGAAAGTGATTCCACACAATGTGATTGTAACAAAATTTATCCATCCTGAAATCCGTGACATACCAATACCTGTCGGACTGCCATTCAGTCTGCTGCCCAACAGTGCAAAAAAGCGGAAGAACGGCATCCTGACCCCGACCTACGGGGAATCGGCGGAGCTTGGCTTCTACCTGCAGGGGTTCGGCATCTACTACGCCTTCAACGACTGCATCGATCTCGCCCTCACCACCGACCTCTACCTGCGCGGCTCGTTCGCCGTAAACCTGAACTCGAACTACTACCGGCGTTACAAATACAAGGGAAACTTCTACACCTCCTACAGCCTGACACGCCGGGGCGAGCCCAAAACCCCCACCTACTACACCGCACAGGATGTCCGCGTAACATGGAAACACAGCCAGGACAGCAAGGCGCACCCGACAAACCGCTTTTCAGCCGACGTGAACTACCAGACCAGCTCCTATAACAAAAACAACATCACCGACCTTAACAACTATGTGAACAGCAACTACAACTCCACCGTGAGCTTCTCCACCTCATTCGGCAGCCTGCACAGTCTTGGAATTAACGCCAGCCTTTCGCAAAACGTCTCAACCGGGGTAATAAACCTTAACCTGCCAAATGTCAACTACAACATAAGCACCTTCTACCCACTCCGGCGCAAGGAGATTGTAGGCAAGATACGCTGGTATGAGAACATTTCGCTCTCCTACAACCTCAGCATGAGCAACAGCGTTCAGACCACCGACTCGCTCTTCATGAAACCGGCAATGTTCGACAAGATGCGCAGCGGCATGACACATTCCATCCCCCTCTCCTCCACCATCAAGGTGTTGAAACACATCGACTGGAACAACACCATAAACTGGACAGAAAACTGGCAGTTCAAGGGGGCCTACCGCCGGTACGCAGGCACCGACAGCCTACACAATGCAATCATCGCCCGCGACACGGTATTCGGATTTTTCGCCACCCACCAGATGTCCTACTCATCCACACTGCGCACCACCCTTTACGGGATGTTCCAATATAAGGGCAATTGGCTGAAGGCGATGCGGCACGAAATCACGCCATCAGCCAGTTTCACCTACTCTCCCTTCATCAACCGGCGCATTTTCGACTCATATCTGGATTCAACCACGGGGCAGACCATCACATACGCACCCATCGAGGGGTTCCTTTACGGCACGCCTGCCGACCGCAGCAGCGCATTCGCAAGCTTCAGCATCGGCAACAAGTTGGAGATGAAGGTCCGCAAGCGTAAGGACACTTCGGAAAACGGCATAGATAAGGTGACGCTGCTTGAGAGCTTGAACCTCTCGACCTCCTACAACATGATGGCCGATTCGATGAACTGGACGCCCGTCACAGTTTCGGGACGGACCACGCTGTTCAAAAAAATCTATCTGAACTTCAACATCTATTTTGACCCTTACGTAATCAGCGATGCGGGCATACGCACGAACCAGTTTGAATGGGAAAAGAACCACAGGCTTTTCAGGCTCTCCTCCACCGCCGCCAACCTCAGCTTCAGCTACCAGCTTGGCCCCTCCAACTTCAAGCGTTGGAATACGGGGGGATCGGCCTTCAACTGGAACTTGTCGTTATCCTACTCGCTGAACTATAATCTTTCTGACAACTACAACTATTATAACATGCTGGTTCTGGACCGCAACCGCTACAACAAGACCGTCACCAACACCGTCAACATAAACGGGCGGGTTGATGTGACCAGGAAATGGGCGGTCGGCTTCACCTCCGGATACGACTTCACAACCAAGAAGGTCTCCGCCTCCTCATTCGACATAACGCGCGACCTGCACTGCTGGACAATGGCATTCCAGTGGCGGCCCTTCGGCTACTACCGCGGTTTCCAGTTCCACATCAACGTGAAGGCAAGCACCCTCCAGAGCCTGAAATGGAACGTGAACAAGGACTACACCAACTATTAGACAACATCATAATGAACAAACACCGCATTGAAATGAAAACACGGACCAAAAAATTCGTCATCCTGCTGACCCTCATGCTGCTCCCATGGGCGGGCGGCGCACAGTCAAAAGTGCAGACCACCGATTTCCCGGCCCGAGACTACGGCGACAAGGGGGACGGCATCACCCTGAACACCCAGGCCATCCAGAAGGCCATCGACGCGGCCAACGCCAACGGCGGCGGAAGGGTCGTGATTGAACCCGGGCGGCATGTCTGCGGCACGCTCTACCTGAAGAGCAACGTCACGCTTCACCTTGAGGAGGGCGCGACCCTGCTGGGTTCGCTCAATCCGCTGGACTATGTGAAGGACCCCTACTGCCGTTGGACCTCATTCATCTTCGCCATCAAACAGCATGATGTGGCCATCACCGGCAAGGGCGTTATCGACTGCCGAGGCATTGAGGTGGCCTACAATGTGGTGCGCCTCATCCACGAAGGCAAGATAAAGGACCCGCTGAAATACGACCGCCCTGCCGGGGAGAACCGTCCGGAGAACATCCACTTCCGCGAATGCGAGAATGTGACCATCAGCGGCATCACGCTGAAGGATCCGGCCAGCTGGAACCAGCAGTACGACCAGTGCCGCAACCTGCTTGTGGAGCATGTCACCGTGGACTCCAAATCATTCTGGAACAACGATGGCATCGACATTGTGGACTGCCAGAATGTGATCATACGCCACTGCTACATGGATGCCGCCGACGATGTGTTCTGCTTCAAGAGCCACAGCAAGGACGGCGTGAGCGAGAATGTGGTGGTGGAGCACTGCACCGGGCGCAGCAGCGCCAACGGCATAAAGTTCGGCACCATGACCCGGGGCGTGTTCCGCAATTTCCGCTTCAAGGACATCACCATCTTTGACACCTACCGCAGCGCGATCACCGTCGCCTGCGTGGATGGCGGCATACTGGAGGACATCTACATCGACAGCCTGCGCAGCTACCACACCGGCAACCCTATTTTCCTCCGCTTTTCGGAACGCAACACCAACGAGAAGCTGACCCCATGCCTGCGCAACATCACCATCCGCAACATGTATGCGGAGGTGCCATTTGAAAAACCCGATTTCGGCTACAGCTACGAAGGGCCGGTCGAGGATCTGCCGCGGAACATCTCGCCCAGCAGCATCATCGGCACGCCGGGTCACCGCATCCAGAACATACGCCTGGAAAACATCACGATAGTATATCCGGGAAATGCCGACAGCAGCTACGCATACCAGGGCTGCTCGGCGAAGGAGCTGGCCTCCATGCCGCAACGTGAGAGGCAGTACCCCGAATTCTCAATGTTCAAGGAGCTGCCTGCGTGGGGACTGTACATCCGCCACGCCGACAACATCATGCTCAACAACGTGGTGATGCGCGTGGAGGGCAAGGACTACCGCCCCTGCATCGTGGCCGACGACGTGACCGGCCTGCAGCTTAACAAGGTCCGCACAGAACAGCCCGATGCGCCGGGCAAGAACCAGATTGTGCTGTATGAGGACAATCCGTACTACAAGCAGCTTAACATCAGCGACCCGCCAGCAGACGCGGGTGCGGGACTTGCCTCGACCGTCTATCGCGACGGGCCGCGCATCAACGCGACACAGTTCAACGTTGTCTCAAACGGCACCACGCTCAACACACGGAGCATCCAGGCGGCCATCGACTATCTGGCGGAACAGGGCGGCGGCACGTTGGTGTTCAGTGTCGGACGCTACCTCACCGGCACGCTGCACCTCCGCAGCAACGTTGACATAGAACTGCGCGAGGGCGCAATATTAGTCGGCTCGCCCAACCCATACGACTACGACTCCCTCAACGGTGCGCCCTGCCTGCTTTTGGCCGACAAAATCAAGAATGCACGCATATACGGGCTGGGCGTGGTGGAGAGCCCACATGCCGAAATGCTCAGCATCAGGAGCTCCAAAGGCGTAAGCATGTCCAAAGATTTGAACATGAACAAATAACCGCCTCCGCGGAACATCTGTAAAGGCAAAAAAAATGGAACCTTAGCGGTTCCGACAGTAAAGTATGCGGTTGTCCTGCACAACCTCCGTTGATTCGGGCTGTTGCGGAAGCGTCGGTGCCTCCATGCCGCGACGGAGCGTCACGCTGCCCGTAAGCACCCGCGCCTCGTCCCATAGTCCGGCGGAGAGCAGGCTATCCAACAGCACGCGGCCACCTTCAACCAGCACGGACTGCACCTGCCTTTCGTAAAGTTCATGGAGAATCATCCCCAGCCATTCCTTGGGGAAAAGCTCCCCTTTTGCGCGTTCAGGGAACGGCACAACGCAATACTCAAGATTTTCAGCCTGCGGATGCGGCTCCGGCACAAACACAAGCGTGGGCTGCTGCCCGTCGAAAAGGCGGTAGCGCTCCGGCTCCGCCGGCAGCGGATTGAAGCAGGCCACACGCAGCGGCTGACGGCCTGCGGCATGGCGGACATTCAGCTGCGGATTGTCGTTCAGGATGGTGTTCGCCCCCACCCAGATTGCAGGCTCCTCCGCCCGCCACTGGTGCACACGGATTTTCAGCGCATCGTTGGTGATCCAATATGATTCCGGTTCACTGCCGTCCCGCGCCACATCCATGAAGCCGTCCAAACTCTGCGCCCATTTCAATATAATGTATGGCCGCCTTTTTTCCTGAAAGGTGAAGAAACGGCGGTTAAGTTCACGGGCTTCAGCCTCAAGCACGCCTGTCACCACCTCGCAACCCTCTTCGCGCAGACGGCTTATACCTTTGCCAGCCACCTGCGGATTCGGGTCGCTACAGGCCACCACCACCTTCGGAATACGGTGTTTAAGAATAAGTTCCGAGCAGGGCGGGGTCTTGCCGTAATGGCAGCAGGGCTCCAGACTCACATAAAGTGTTGATTGCGGAAGCAGTTCCGAATGCCGTACCGAACGCACGGCCTCCACTTCAGCGTGAGGGCCGCCGCAGCGGGCATGGAAACCCTCCCCTATGATTTTACCCTCATGCACAATCACCGCGCCCACCATGGGATTTGGGGCGGCATGACCGATGCCGTGCCTTGCGATTTCAAGGCAGCGGCGCATGAACATCTCATCCTGTTGGCAAAACATCAGGCGGCGGATTCCTCCACAGATGCCTTCAGCCTTTCGGCATTCTCGGCCACCTGCAGCGCCTCAATCATGTCCTGAATATCCCCGTTGACAAAATTGGTGAGGTTGTACATGGTGTAGTTGATGCGGTGGTCGGTCACACGGTTCTGCGGATAGTTGTATGTGCGGATCTTTGCGGAGCGGTCGCCGGTGGAGACCATGGTCTTCCGCTTTGAGGAAACCTCGTCCAGATATTTCTGATATTCACGCTCGAAGACACGGGTACGCAGAATCTTCATAGCCTTCTCCAGATTCTTGATCTGGGACTTCTCGTCCTGGATTGCCACCACGATGCCGGTCGGGATGTGGGTGAGCCTTACCGCCGAATAGGTGGTGTTCACGCACTGTCCGCCGGGGCCGGATGCGCAGTAGGTGTCCTTACGGATATCCTTCTCCTTCAGATCGACGTCAAACTCGTCAGCCTCCGGCAGAACCACCACTGAGGCGGCGGAGGTATGCACACGACCCTGGGTCTCAGTCTGCGGCACACGCTGCACGCGATGCACGCCCGACTCATACTTCATCAGGCCATAGGCACCGCTGCCGATAACGTTGAACACAATCTCCTTGAAACCGCCAACCGTACCCTCCGTCATGGAGGCCACCTCGATTTTCCATCCCTTCGCCTCACAATAGTGGGTGTACATGCGGTAGAGGTCGCCCGCGAAAATGCTGGCCTCGTCACCGCCGGTGCCGGCACGAATCTCCACAATGGCGTTCTTGCCGTCCTGCGGATCGGCCGGAATCAGCAGCAGCCTTATCTCCTCCTCCAGCTTCGCGCATGTTTCGTTTAGGGTGACAAGCTCCTCCTTGGCCATGGTGCGGAATTCCTCATCCTTCTCATTGGCAATGACATCCTTCGCATTCTGGATATTACCCAGCACATTCTTGTACTGCTGGTATGCGTCCACCACCGCCTGCAGGTCCTTGTAGTCCTTGCTCAGCTTGACGAACTTCTTCATGTCCGCCACCACCTCCGGTTTTGTAATCTCCTCGCCGATCTCCAGCCAGCGTTTGTAAATCAGTTCTAACTTATCTAACAGAGAATCCATTA
>DBYD01000019.1:8139-8336 GCA_002309855.1 Bacteroidales bacterium UBA1195 | reverse complement strand
GCACACGGCATTTTGTTTTCAAAAAAGAGGTGCAAAAAAATGTGTCCCTACCGGAACAGGGTGACCGACCCTTTAATAAGAAGCGGCTGGCTGTCACTTGAATTGAAAGTGACCTTCACCACATAGAAAAATACACCGGCGTTGAGCGGCCTCCCCTGGCTGTCAGTTCCGTCCCACCAGAATCCGCTGTCGTGATA
>DBYD01000019.1:1261-8092 GCA_002309855.1 Bacteroidales bacterium UBA1195 | reverse complement strand
GGTCATGTCGAAAGAGGAATAATGGTATTTTTCGCTTTCATCCATGGGATGGAAAAAGCGGTTCCCCTCCATTTCGCTTTCCGGTGCAAAGGCATTTGGAAAACAGATTTGTGGCAGCACGCGGATGTTTTTTTCCGTAGTGTCGGAACAAAGGTTTGAATCCGTCACCACCAATTGCACATTGAACACATTTTCAGTCCGGTATTCATGCGTGGCATTGCGGGTGAAACAGGAGGAGTTATCCCCAAATTCCCAATGCCAAAAGGCAAGTCCCGCACCGTCCGGGACAGAGCGGTCGGTAAAAAGAATTTTCATTCCGGTCACAGCAACTGTGTCGGAGACATCAAAATCAGCCTTGGGCCCCATCGAACTGTCAATGTACACCTGCTGCTGCCATTCACAGTAGGCATCAGTTATGCGGAGGTGGTACCATCCCGACTTCAATCCGTTGATGGGATTGCTGTAGCCGCCGGAACTGTCCAGTTCGAAGAGCAGGGAGGCAGGAGCCTCACTGCGTACGGAGAGGATAATGCGGCCGTCGCTTTGATGGCAGTGTTCCGGAGTGGTGCTGACATCCGCCTCCAAAGAGGTGATGCGCAGTATGGAGGAGACACTGGCGGTGCCGCCCCAATCATTGTAGCGGATTTCCATTCGGATATGGTAGGTCCCTTTAGTGAAATGTTTTTTCCACACCAGCTGGTCGCGTGCCGCAGTCTCCTCAACAGAGTCAACATACCATTTTATGTGTCCGGGCTGGCTGCTGATTGAATCCTTGATTTCAGCATTGAAGGTGACTGCCTGCTCACAAAAAAACATGTCCGGAAGTTTCAGGAAATGGGTGTCGTTGGCAGTGAAGGAGACTTGAAGCTCCTTTTTGGGAACGGAGGCAAGCAGGTGATAGCTCTCGACCTGGGCCAGTCCGTAGCTGTAGGCCTGTAAGCCGAAAGCATTGTTGGAGAAGGTGTATGTGGTGTCTTTGTCCAATGGCATGTCATAATATGACCAACCGGACGGATGGTCCACCCAAACTCCGCCATAGAGCGGACGCGGCGCACCGTTGTCAGCACTTACCGTGCAGCTGTTTTTCCCTGCGGCCGACGTGACCACAATGGAATGCCAGATTGGTTTAACAGGAACTTCACCTGGTGGAGCGGATTGGGAGCCATTTATGACGAAAGGCTTTATTATGCATGATTTGACCCGGTTTGCCGTTGCCGGCACACACACGACGGAAGGATCTCCATAACCGTTTTTAAGATAATAGCGGTTGCCGGTCATAAAGGAGAGGACCATGACCGGCTTGTCTGCGGAAATGAAGCACCCATGGTTTTCCCTAACTATTTCAATCCACGCCCATTCCTCCGCATGAAGCCCGCCCAGCCTGCCAACCCCGCTGATGTCGGTGCGAAGTTTCCCGCCGTTCTGGGATATATTGGTGCTGTCTTCCAACGCCACCACCTGAACAAATTCCCGACCCATGTGGGTGACAGGAATGAAAAAATCCTTACCACAGTTTTGAATGGGAAAATACTGTTCCAATGATTGGTCCGAACTGCCACAACCATCATTGGGGACATATGACAGCTGCTCCACGTCAAACAGGGCGACAGGATTATTGCTGCTGATTTTCCTGCTTGTCGCTGATGCAGGAATTTGGGCATAAAAAGTCTCTCCCATGTCAAGTGTGCACAAAGGGTTGCCGCCAATGGTCACAACCGTATTGTTTGACGCCGCCACAATCAGCACCACCTCATCAGTTGCAAGATTTGATTTCCCCGACTGTCTGAAAAAACAATACTCTGTCCCCCACTCATCAACAGGAAGCAGCGAAGTGGCATCCGAAGAGCCAATTTGCGAAGCTAACACAGAAACGTGAAAGGCACTGTCGCCAGAAACATGCACACTCATATTGTTTTTTCCGTAGATATTATGGAGGCAGGCATTTGACTGGTTAGTTGAAAGCCGGTAATTGAACACATGCCCAGGCAACACATTAAACTGCACCTTCTCCCCTGTATGCCAAAAGATAATGGATCCTTTGGCATGGTGCGGAGAGGAGATATTGATTTCATAATTCGTCGGCAAATGTGATGACGGATAATAGGTTTTTCCAAATGAGAACCAGAATTCAGTGCCTGGCTGTTGCGCATGCAGAAAACCGACCGGAAGGCACAGAACCGCAGCCAGAAGCCATGCCGCTGACAACGAACAATCATACCTGTGTGCCTTAAACCGTGCCATACCAAATTATATTTTTAGGATTAATCATCTATATAACGTATATACCACCCCGTTTATTACACGGTGGCGGAAAAAAAATAAAAAAAAGTACCGCGATTCATATTGGTAAAAATATTATTTTTGCATTTTATTAACATCTAAATATAATAGGAATACAATGAGGCCGAATTTCGACAACGTGGACATCAGAAAAACCACCGGTTCAACAAATTGCGACTACCGGAAGCCTTCGGGCGGAACCTGGCTCACCGCAGAGCAGATTCCGGTGAAGAGCGTCTATACAGCAAAGGATTTGGAAAACATGGAGCATTTGCACTACGCGGCGGGGCTTCCGCCCTTCCTGCGCGGACCCTACTCCACCATGTATGTGATGCGTCCCTGGACGGTGCGGCAGTATGCCGGATTCTCCACAGCGGAGGAGTCGAACGCATTCTACCGCCGCAACCTGGCCGCCGGACAAAAGGGCCTTTCAATCGCCTTTGACCTGGCGACCCACCGCGGATACGACAGCGACCATGAGCGTGTGGTCGGCGACGTTGGCAAGGCTGGTGTGGCCGTGGATTCAATCCTCGACATGAAAATCCTCTTCGACCAGATTCCGTTGGACAAGATGTCCGTATCAATGACAATGAACGGCGCGGTGATGCCGGTACTGGCATTCTACATTGTGGCCGCCGAAGAGCAAGGCGTCCCGATGGAGCAGCTGAGCGGCACCATCCAGAACGATATCCTCAAGGAGNNTGCGTAACACCTACATCTATCCGCCGCTGCCTTCAATGAAGATCATCGCCGACATTTTCGAGTTCACCTCAAAGAATATGCCCAAGTTCAACTCCATAAGCATTTCCGGCTACCACATGCAGGAGGCCGGAGCCACTGCGGACATCGAGCTGGCCTACACCCTTGCGGACGGTCTGGAATATCTCCGCGCAGGCGTGAATGCAGGCATGAGCATCGACACCTTCGCCCCGCGGCTCTCCTTCTTCTGGGGAGTTGGCATGAACCACTTCATGGAGATTGCCAAGATGCGTGCGGCGCGGCTGCTCTGGGCAAAAATCGTCAACCAGTTCGAGCCGAAGAATCCGAAATCGCTGGCGTTGCGCACGCACTGCCAGACCTCCGGCTGGTCGCTGACCGAACAGGATCCCTTCAACAACGTCACCCGCACCTGCATCGAGGCTATGGGCGCCGCACTGGGACACACCCAGTCGCTGCACACCAACGCCCTTGACGAGGCCATCGCACTGCCGACCGACTTTTCGGCCCGCATCGCGCGTAACACACAGATTTACCTGCAGGAGGAAACCAACATCTGCAGGGTGGTCGACCCATGGGCCGGCTCCTACTACGTTGAGAGCCTGACCCACGAAATCGCCCACAAGGCATGGGCACACATCCAGGAGGTGGAGAAGCTTGGCGGCATGGCCAAGGCCATCGAGACTGGAATCCCCAAGATGAGAATTGAGGAGGCTGCCGCCCGCAAGCAGGCCAAGATCGACTCCGGCGAGGACACCATCGTGGGCATCAACCGTTACCGTCTGGACCATGAGGAGCCGATTGAGACACTGGAGGTGGACAACACCATGGTGCGCGAGGCGCAGATACGCCGCTTGGCCGAACTCCGCGCCAACCGCGACAGCGAAGCGGTTGAAAAGGCGCTGGAGGCCATCACCGAATGCGCCCGCACCGGAAAGGGCAACCTGCTGGAGCTCTCCGTGGACGCCGCCCGCAAACGTGCCTCGCTGGGTGAGATATCAATGGCCATGGAAAAGGTCTTCGGACGTTACAAAGCAAAAATTAATCTGATTTCAGGCGTGTACAGTTCAGAAACAAAAGAAAACGATAACTTCCGCAAAGCCGCCGCGCTGGCGGACGAATTTGCCGCGAAGGAGGGCCGCCGCCCCCGTATAATGGTAGCGAAAATGGGTCAGGACGGCCACGACCGTGGCGCCAAAGTGGTGGCAACCGGATATGCCGACATCGGCTTTGACGTGGACATGGGCCCGCTTTTCCAGACACCGGAGGAGGCCGCAAAGCAGGCTGTCGAGAACGACGTGCACATTTTGGGCGTCTCCTCGCTGGCAGCCGGTCACAAGACGCTGGTGCCGCAGGTAATCGCCGAACTTAAGAAGCTGGGACGCGAGGATATCATGGTGGTGGTCGGTGGCGTGATTCCGCCGCAGGACTACGACTTCCTCTACAAGGCGGGCGCGGCAGCCATTTTCGGCCCGGGAACCGTCATCAGCGACTCGGCCACAATCATGCTCAACCTCCTGCTGGGCAAGGAATAGCCACTGAACAGAAAAATAAATCAGGAGCCTTCCCTGACGGGGAGGCTCCTTTCAACTAAAAAAAAAGAAAATGTCCGCAAGCGTTTCGCAAACCGCCGGTAAAATAACAACCCATGTGCTTCAGCGCATGAAGCTGAACCATGAGAAAATCGCCATGCTCACCGCCTACGACTACTCAATGGCGAAGCTGGTGGAGCAGGCCGGAATCGAGGTGATACTGGTGGGCGACTCCGCCGCAAATGTGATGGCGGGGTTCAAGACCACACTGCCCATCACACTGGACCAGATGATCTACCACGCCACCTCCGTGGCAAAGGCGGTTGAAAAGCCGCTTGTGGTGGTAGACATGCCATTCGGCACATATCAGGGAAACTCCAAGGAGGCGCTGCACTCCGCCATCCGCATAATGAAGGAATCTGGTGCGGACGCCATCAAGCTGGAGGGCGGTCGCGAAATCGTCGAGAGCATCGACCGCATCCTTACCGCCGGAATCCCCGTAATGGGGCATCTTGGCCTCACCCCGCAGTCAATCAACAAGTTCGGAACCTACGTCGTAAGGGCGCAGGAGGAGGAGGAGGCCGCACGGCTCAAGGAGGACGCGCTGCTGCTTGAAAAGACCGGCTGCTTCGCCATCGTGCTGGAGAAGATTCCCGCCCAGCTTGCCGCCGAGGTGACACACACACTGCGCATCCCCACCATCGGAATCGGTGCGGGCCACGAGACGGACGGACAGGTGCTGGTGCTGCACGACATGCTTGGCATCACGCAGGAATTCTCGCCGCGCTACCTGCGCCGCTACCTCAACCTTAGCGAGGAGATAACACGCGCCGTGCACCGCTACATGGAGGATGTGAAGTCGGTGAACTTCCCCAACGAAAAGGAGCAGTACTAAGCCTCCTGTTTTTTCGGAAACAATACGGAACCGCCCATGCTGCCGAGCAGTATGGCCAGAATCACCGCCAACGAGACTGCGGTGGAGATTTCCACATGCAGCAGCGTGTGGAGCAGCATTTTCGCCCCGATGAAGAAGAGCAGCACCCCAAGGCCGAACTTCAGCAGCCAGAACTTGTCCACCACATTGCTCAGCAGGAAGAATAGCGAACGCAGCCCCATTATTGCAAAAATATTGGAGAAGAAGACAATGTAAGGATCCTGTGTCACCGAAAAGATGGCCGGTATTGAATCGACCGCAAAGATAATGTCTGAGAACTCAATCACCAGCAGCACAAGGAACAGCGGGGTCATAAAGAGCTTGCCCTCCTGACGGACAAAAAAGTCATGGCCGTGGCACTGCGGCGTGGCGCGGAAAAAGCGGGAGGCGAAACGCACAACAGGATGGTGCTCCGTATCCACCTTCTCCTCCTTCTTCTCGAAAAACATCTTGATTCCGGAAAAAATCAGCAGCACACCGAAAACCGCCAGCACCCACACAAAACGCTGGATAAGCGCGGCTGCGGCGAAAATGAAGGTGAAGCGCAGCACCACCGCCCCGATTATACCCCAGAACAACACGCGGTGATAGTATTGCGATTCAATGCCGAAGCTGATGAAAATCATGATCATGACAAAAATGTTGTCGATGGAGAGCGCCTGCTCTATGAAATAGCCGCTCAGGTATTCCATACCGAGGTTTTTACGGTATATCCGCATGTTGTCGGCAAAACCGAGCGCATCATCGTACACATGGGTCGTGCTGCCGGGAAAATAGGCGGCGTAATAGGCCTTAAGCCCCTCCGCATCATGGATGCCGTGGAACATTTCCCCCTTGAGGAATACAAGCAGCCCGAACAGCAACGCAAGTCCCAGCCAGACGGCGACCCAGATTCCGGCCTCCTTCCAGCCTATGACATGGTCCTTCTTGTGGAACACGCCCAAGTCCAGCGCCAGCATGGCGGTGATGAACAAAATAAAAGCAACAAAAAAAACAGTTTCGCTCGCTCCCATAACTATACAATGAATGACATATAAATGAGAAGGCAGAACTCTCATTCTGCCTTCTCTTGTGATCCCGGCGGGATTCAAACCCACAACCTTCTGATCCGTAGTCAGATGCTCTATTCAGTTGAGCCACGGGACCTTTATCTAGTCGGGGTGAAAAGACTCGAACTTTCGACCCCTTGCACCCCATGCAAGTGCGCTAGCCAACTGCGCCACACCCCGTCCTTTTTTTCAGGTGCAAAAGTAGACATTTTTCAAATATGAGATTACCCTTTTTGTAAAAATATTTTATGTTTGTTTTTCAAACATTTGCGCTGATACGACCATCATTTTCCGGCCTTTTTTGGGAAAGAGCGCAGGC
>DBYD01000019.1:0-1134 GCA_002309855.1 Bacteroidales bacterium UBA1195 | reverse complement strand
GCTCCCCCACCCCGAACCCCGCAAAAAGGGACTTGGGCAAAAGGTATATACCTCCATTTATGAAGCCTGCACCGGAGGCGGACTGCTTCTCCACAAAACGGAGCACCCGTCCGTCAGCAGCGGTCTCCACACTGCCGTAGCGGGAGACATCATCAACACGGCGCAACGCAAGGGCAGGCGCACCATGCTGCATCGCCAGACGCTCCAGCGCGTCCCAGTCGGCACGGAAGAGAGTGTCGCCATTGCAGACAAAAGTATATTCAACATCCGACTGCTGCATCGCGTTCCAGATGCCTCCGCCTGTGCCCAACGGCTCAAGCTCACGCGCATAGGAGATTGGAAGCGAACGGTACTGCCCGCCAAAATAGTCTTCGATGCACTCATGCCTGTAGCCGGTGGAGAGTATCACCCGTGAAAAGCCGTGGGCAATCAGCTCTTCCAGCACGTATGTCAGGAACGGGCGACCGGCCACCACTGCCATTGGTTTTGGCAAATCCCGCACAACGGACTGCAGGCGTGTTCCGAAACCGCCCGCAAGCACGACAGCCACACGCTCCATGGCTATGCGTTTCTTGGGAAAAGGTCGGCCTCCACCCACTCGCATAGGATATGGCCCAGCATGATATGCGACTCCTGAATGCGCGGGGTGTCTGTTGAAGGCACATTCAAAAGGATGTCGGAATACTCCTTCATTTTGCCGCCAGTCTCACCGGTAAGGGATATTATGCGGATACCCATCTCCTTGCAGACATCATAGGCCTTAAGGATATTTTTTGAGTTTCCGGAGGTGGAAAGGCCCACCAGCACATCGCCCGCATGGCCGGTGCCACGGAGCAGCCGCGCAAAAACCCACTCATAGCCGTAGTCGTTGCCGACAGCTGTCATGTAGGAGGTGTTGCAATGCAGCGCCTCAGCGTTCAGCGGCGGACGGTCGTAGTAAAAACGTCCGGAGAGTTCCGCAGCCAGATGCTGCGCATCCGCAGCACTGCCCCCATTTCCGCAAAAATGGATTTTCCCGCCCTGGCGCAATGAGGCGGCGACCAGTTCTGACGCCTCTTCCAGACGCCGCATCAGCGCACTGTCCTCCAAAATCCGCTGTTTTGTGGCTATGCTTTCCGCCACAGCCTGACGCAT
>DBYD01000033.1 GCA_002309855.1 Bacteroidales bacterium UBA1195 | reverse complement strand
TCATACAGATGCACGGTCACAAGGGAATTGTCCTCGCCCGCCTTGGGGTATTTGTAGTGGTATTCATCGGGGTAAAGTTTGCCCCACATGATCATGTTGAACTCCTTCACCCGCGATTCGTCGAAGCGGAGGAATGCGAGAAAGCGGCTGTCGGGCGACCATTCGAAGGCCTTTGACATGTCCAGCTCCTCCTCATAAACCCAGTCGGCCATTCCGTTGATAATCTCCTTGAACTTGCCGTCGGTGGTGATTGCGGTCTCCTTGTTCGTTTCCAAATCCTTGATGAACAGATTGTTCTCCCTTACAAAGGCAATCTTTTTCCCGTCAGGGGAGAAGGTGGCGAAGCTCTGCTTGCCCAACGTGGTGTCGGCCAGCATGGTGAGTTTTTTCGCATTCAGGTCATAAACGTAATAGATTGCCTTGTAGGAGCGGCGGTAGATGTATTCCACCTCCGTGCCGATGAGCAGCTTGTCCTGCTGATCGTTCAGCTTGTACATCTGGATCTCCTTCATGCCGATTTTTCCGCCCGATGCGGTTTTCAGCTCGCTTCCGCTGACAATGCCGCGCACTGTCTCGCCCGTAGCGAAGTTCTTGGCAATCAGTCCGTCTTTGGTCTGTACGGAATAGAGTGCAGGGTCTGGCATGGGGGTGAATCCGGAGACACCGCGAGGATAGAATTTGTAGTTCACCCATATGTCCTCCAGGGTAATCTCTTTGGCTTGGCTGTTTTGCGCCTGCATCCCAATGGCGCAGACTGTCAGGCATACGCCCAATAGAATTCGGAATACTATTCTGCTCATTTCAAATGTTTTTTATTACAGATTTAATCATACAATTTAATATAACGCAAAGTTTGCCGGAATATTGTGCGGATGTGGGGTGAAAATATCATCTTTTTTCGGATGATTTGCCTATGATTTTTTTTTGTGGTAAAGGGAAATCAAATGTATAAAATGATTACTTTTGCGGACAAATTTGGAGTTGAATTCCAGTTTTGTCCATTTTTAGTGTATTTATATGATAAATAGGATTATACAGAAAGAGTTATTGCGTTTGGCGCAATCATTTCCTGTCGTAACACTGACAGGTCCCAGGCAATCAGGTAAAACAACCCTGTGTAAGATGGCTTTTCCGGAATATGATTATGTTAATTTGGAGAATATTACGTTACGTGAGCAGGTGGCTTCCGATCCGCAGGGTTTCTTACATCGGCATGAGCATGGATTAATTGTTGATGAGGTGCAGTATCTGCCTGATCTGTTTTCCTATATTCAGATTTGGGTGGATGATGACCGCAACCGGCGTGTGATTCTTACCGGAAGCAGTAATTTTTCCCTGATGGAAAAGGTCAGCCAGTCGTTGGCGGGGAGAGCCGCTGTTCTGACCTTGCTGCCTTTGTCATTTGAGGAATTGGCAGTCAATGGCATTAATACTGATTGCCTGATGCTGAATGGTGGGTATCCTGCGGTATGGGGTAACATGCAGTTACCGAAGGATGTTTATGCAAATTATTACATGACTTATGTGGAACGCGATTTGAGACAATTGCTGAATGTAAGGAATCTCAGCTCTTTCCAACAATTTATCCGCCTTTCGGCCGGACGCGCGTCCTGTGAGTTTGTCGCTTCCGAATTTGCCAATGAATTGGGTGTGGACATTAAAACCATCCGGCAGTGGGAGAGCATTTTGGAAACCTCCTATATTACTTTTATGCTTCCTCCGTACTACCGCAACATAGGGAAAAGGATTGTGAAGACATCCAAAAGATACTTTATGGACACTGGTCTGCTGTGTTATCTTCTGGACATTTCCAATGAACAGCAGCTGGCCGACCATCCCTTGCGTGGGGCAATTTTTGAAAACATGGTGGTGGCTGAAATGGTAAAACGGTATTATAACCGTGGAAAAACTCCCAGACTCTATTATTATAGGGACAAGTCACAGAATGAGGTGGATGTGGTGGATGAAATATCTTTCGACCAATTGTGTGCCTATGAGATAAAATCTTCCAGGACATATCACCTCTCCTTTAATAAGGGCTTGGACTACTTCCGGAAACTGTACGGGGACAGGGTCGTCAGTTCCATGGTGCTTTATGACGGACAGGAAAAATCAGTTTCACCTGATAACGGTTTTATCAATTTCAGGGACTGGTCTCCAGATATCGGATGATTGAAAATGGTTTAAAGAATATGAGTCACAAAAGCGTACTGCAGAATAAATCACCTGAGCCTGTTTTTTGTTTATGACTGCTGTCCAAATTTACGAGACCATTATATGCGGATGTGGATTGAAAAATGCGGACAAATTTGGAGTTGAATTCCAGTTTTTAATCAGATAAAATCCAGATAGTTGTTTCTGTTTATGGTATGAAAAGAGGCCTCAGGGTAGGCTTTCGCAAATGCTACAGGCTCCTTTGCCTCATCTTTCGACCATTTCATTTCAAAAGCGGACAGTCCGGACGCGGATTCCTCAATCAGGTCGATCTCCTGCCGGTCGTATGTTTTCCAGAAATACAGATTCCTGCCATACCTGTTGTGCAGGTTTTGTTTCATGCGTTCACTGACAATATAGTTTTCCCAAAGCGCACCAGCATCATCACGCAAAGCCAAAGGCTGGAACCTTCCTATGACCGCATTGCGGATGCCGTTGTCATAAAAGTACCATTTTCCAGCTTTTGAAAGCTCCTTGCGAAGATTTTTTGCATAACCGCCCAGACGGAAAATGACATACACCTTTGACAACAAATCCATGTATTTCTGCACAGTGTTCTTGCTGATGCACAGCTTGTTCGCAAGTTCATCATAGGAGACCTCACTGCCTGTCTGGAAGGCTACCGACTGCAACAGCTCCATCATCTTGCCCGAATTCTTTATTCCGTCCAGTGCAAGAATATCCTTCAGCAGATAGGCGGACACAATATTCTTCAGATATTCCCTATTGGCTTCGGCATCATCAGTCAACACCACATCAGGGTAACTCCCATAAACAAGCCGTTGCTCCAGATTGCGACGGGTCTGCAGTAAATTCTCCTGTTGGGAGATTTCCTGTTGGGAAAAGGGAAGCAGCACATAAGAGCTGCTCCTTCCGACCAACGGTTCCCCCACCTGGTTGCGGATGTCAAAGGATGATGAGCCGGTTGCCAGCACACGCACTCCAGGCACCTCATCCAATATCAGTTTGAGTTTCTCACCTATTGCGGGAACCGCCTGAGCCTCGTCAATGCCCAGCAGCTCAATGCCTGAAAGCAGACGACGGTAATTGGCGATGCTTTTCTCCTCAAGCAGTGATTGCGCATCGTAATCCTCACCGTTCAACAACAGGGTTTTCCCATTGAATTTGTCAAGAACCTGATGCAAAAGCACCGTCTTGCCCACGCGACGGGCACCGAAAATGATTACCGCCTTGTTAGGGACAAGTTGTTTTTCAATTGTTTGCTGTATTGTTCTTGTAAGCATTTCCTCTCTGTTTCTGTTTTGCAAAAATATAAAAAAAGTCAATACAATGACGAAATTTACGTAAAAATCGTCAAT
>DBYD01000065.1 GCA_002309855.1 Bacteroidales bacterium UBA1195 | reverse complement strand
CCGTTCCCGCAGAATGATTTGCAAAATTAATCAAAATCCAAATACGTTTCGCCGAATGTGGCGTTTTTATTTGTCGGTATAATGGAAGCAACTGTCCAGTTGTGGGATCCGCTTCCGCATGTAGGTCAGCATAAGATTCATCTCTTGGGTGTAGGTGCCTCAAAAGCACGCAGCGGCTGCAGAAGCAGCATCGCGTCCGCCACACTGTGGGCGCCGCCGAAGGTTAGGCTCAGCTTGCCCGGCTCCTCCTTCATGTAGCAGTCGGAGGGATGCCGCTGCATATATTCCAGAATATAATGGAACTGTGCGCTGTCGTAGTAGGGGGACTGCTCGTCCCTGACAAAATAGGCTATGAGCCGCTTCTGTTTGAGCATCACCTTTTCAAATCCCAGGTCACGGGCGAGCCAGCGCAGCTTGAGGCTGTGGAACAGCTCCTCGGTCTCGGGCGGGATCGGGCCGAACCGGTCGGTCATTCTCTCCTTGAACCTCCGGATGGCCTCGTCGGAGGTGAGCGTGTTTATCTCCTTGTAGAGCATCATCCGCTCGTTGCTGTTCGAGACGTAGCTGTCGGGAATCAGTATTTCAAGGTCGGTCTCAAGCGTGCAGTCACGGACATATTGCCGCTGCTCGTGCACGTCTGTCTCAGGGTTGCTGTTATGTAGCTCGTACAGCGCCTCCTCCAGAATCTTCTGGTACATCTCGTATCCGATTTCCGAAATGAATCCGCTCTGCTCCGCGCCCAAAAGGTTGCCCGCGCCACGGATGTCAAGGTCGCGCATGGCAATCTGGAACCCGCTGCCTATGTCGGAGAACTCCTCAATGGCCTGCAGCCGCTTCCGGCTGTTTTCCGCCAGGGTGTGCAGGGGAGGGCATAGCAGGTAGCAGAAGGCCTTCTTGTTTTTCCGCCCCACGCGGCCACGCAGCTGGTGCAGGTCGCTCAGCCCGTAGTTCTGCGCCTCGTCGATGAAGATGGTGTTGGCGTTGGGGATGTCAAGCCCCGATTCGATGATGGTGGTGCATACCAGAATGTCGTACATGCCGTCGATGAAGTCGAGCATGATCTTCTCCAGCTGGTTGCCCTCCATCTGCCCGTGGGCGACGGCGATGCTGTTTTCAGGGAACATCGCCTGGATTTTTCCTGCGATTTCGTAGAGGTCGTTAACGCGGTTGTGCACGAAAAATACCTGTCCGCCGCGCGTAATCTCCTGGGATATCCCCTCCTTGATGAATTCAAGGTCGAAGGTGTGCAGCTCGGTCTGGATAGGGTAGCGGTTCAGCGGCGGCGTGCGCATGATTGAGATGTCGCGCGCGCCCATGAGCGAGAACTGCAGCGTGCGCGGGATGGGGGTGGCGGTCATGGTGAGCGTATCCACATTGACCTTCAGCGAGCGCAGCTTCTCCTTGGCCTCCACACCGAACTTCTGCTCCTCGTCAATTATGAGTAGCCCCAGGTCCTTGAACTCAACATCCTTGCCCAATATCCGATGCGTGCCGACCAGTATGTCGGCCTTGCCCTCCTTAAGCTCTTCCAGAATCTCCTTCCTTTTTTTCAGGGGGGTGAAGCGGTTCAGATATACAATGCGGCAGGGGAAATGCTCCAGCCGTTCGCTGAAGCTGTGGAAATGCTGCAGCGCCAGCACGGTGGTGGGCACCAGCACCGCCACCTGCTTGCTGTCGCACACCGCCTTGAAGGCGGCACGGATGGCCACCTCAGTCTTGCCGAAACCCACGTCGCCGCAGATGAGCCGGTCCATGGGGAATCCGGCCTCCATGTCCTGCTTCACCTCCTGCGTGGCCTTCAGCTGGTCGGGCGTGTCCTCGTAGATGAAGGAGGCCTCCAGCTCCTCCTGCAGATATGAGTCCTGCGAAAAGGCGAAGCCCTCCGACGATTTGCGCTCGGCATAGAGGCGTGTCAGGTCGATGACCATCTCCTTGACCTTCTCCTTTGTCCGCTCCTTTATCTTGTTCCACTGGTTTCCGCCAAGGCGCGACAGGGTCGGCTCCATGCCGTCCTTGCCGCTGTATTTGGCTATCTTGTTCAGGGCGTGTATGCTGATGTACAGCACGTCGTTGTTCCTGTATATGATTTTGATCGCCTCCTGTATGCGCCCGTTGTTGTCGATCTTCTCCAGCCCGGCGAACCGCCCGATGCCGTAGTTTATGTGGGTGACGTAGTCGCCCACCTGCAGCTCGTTCAAATCCTGCAGGCGTCGCGTATCCTTGTCCTTGAAACGGTCCTCGATGCGGTAGCGGTGGTATCGGTTGAACACCTGATGGTCGGTGTAGAAGGCGATGCCGCTGTCGTTGTCGGTGAAGCCTTCGTGCAGCGAATAATCCGTCATCTCCACCAAATGCTGTTCCCAACGTTCCTTCTCCTCGTCCGTGAAAAGCCGGTATTTCGGGTGGTTGTGCAGGATTTCGCCCAGAATGTTGCGGATGCGTTTGCGCTGGTTGGCGTTGTCGGAGCCGAAAATGTTACGGATTCCCTTTTCGTAGTGCGAGACCCACTGGTCAATCAGCAGTTCGAAGCTGTTGTTGAAGCTCTCCTGCGGCCTGGTGTGGAACTCAATGGTGACAGGGCTTCCCTTCGGCTTTCCGCCGTTGTAGCCCACCTGTGGGAATGAAAGCATCTCCCGTTGCAGGGTGGGGCGGTCCATGAACCGTTCCAGATATTCCTCCGTTTCCAGTTCCGGATATTGGAGCCGGTTATCCTCCACGCGGCTCAGGAATCCCTCCCAGTCGTCCAGCCAGAGCGAGGTCGTTTCCGGCTTGAGCAGCGAAAGCAGGCTGACCTGTTGCAGCCCCTTTTCCTGACGTGTCGGCTTTGGCATCAGACGCATCTCATCCACCGTGTTGATGGAGGCCTGCGTGCGGATGTCGAACTGCCTTATAGAGTTGATGCTGTCGCCGTCAAACACAATGCGGTACGGATGTTCGTCCAGGTAGGAATAGACATCGATGATGCCGCCGCGCACGGCAAAGTCGCCCGGCTGGCTCACATAGTCGCTGTATTCGAAATCGGCGCGGGAGAGGAACTCGGTGATGTCGTCCATCGAAACGGTCTCACCGGTGCGGAGCGAAAAGCTCTCATCCTCCATCCCTTTAGGGGAAACCAGTTTCTCGCACACCGCCTCAGGGTAGGAGACTATGATTCTTGCTGTCGGAAGCATTGCCGCCGTCTGGCTGCGCATCAGCAGCCGGTAGCTGTCGGTGTCGTTGCCGTCCGCATGTTTCCGATAGGAGGATGGGAGGAAGAATACCTTCTTGTCGCGGCTGTCCTTCTCCTCCTCCTGAAACAGTATCTCCAGGTCATGGTAGAGGAATGCGGCCTTCTCCATGTCACCCGAAAGCACAAGGAACTGCAGATTGCTGTCCGCCTCGGCGCACCCTTTCAGAAAAACTGCCGTCGCACTGCCGCACAATCCCTTCAGCCGTATGCGCACATCAGCCTGCCGTAGCATACGGACCGTGTCGTCACATTGCTGCTTGCCAGCGGGTAATGGGATGAATCCTGTCTCTTTCATGGTTTGCTTTTCGTTTGGGATTTTTTTCGCACCCTTTTTAATGTCAGAAGGTTCATTGCGTTGTTTTCCATGTTTTCCACCTCCTTTCCGAAAAATCGCAGCACCTGGTCGTAATAGAGCACCACCACTGGCGCCTCCGCCATCATTGTGCTGTCCATTCTGCGGTATATAACATTGCGTGCGCTATCGGAGACGGTGTGGCACGCCTGTTCGTACAGACGGTCGAATTTTGCATTGCTGTAGTGGGTGTAGTTCGGTCCGTCCGGGCAGAAATTCCTGGAATAGAATAGCGACATGTAGTTTTCCGCGTCCGGATAGTCGGCAATCCAGGAGCCACGGAAAAAAGGAATCTCCGAACGGCTTATGAACTGCCGCAGCATGGCGGGCTGGACTTTCAGAACTTGGATGCGGATGCCGAACTTTTCCTCCTCATGCGCGATATATTCCATGATGTCCATGTAGCTCTCAGACACATGTAATTTAATGACCGGCATTCCTTTGCCGTCAGGATATCCGGCCTTTGCCAGCAGCTGCCGGACCTTTTCCGGCTGGTAGCTGTATCCGTAGGAAACGTTGTCGGAGTTGTGCAGCAGAATGGGAGGAATCATTCCCTGTTGCCCGGGGATGCCGATGCCGCTGCGCAGGTGGCGCAGCATTTTCTCGCGGTCAAACCCGTAGTTGATGGCCTGCCGCACCTCACGTTTCAGCAGCGGATTCCCTTTTGCCTGCTTTTGCGAAGGATCCATTAGGAAGCCAAGATATTCCGTGTTAAGATATGGGGTTTCCAACATGCGGATGCGCCCCGCGTATTTTGGGTTAAGCCGGCCATCCTTGGTCAGCAGCTCGTCTTTGTAGGAGGCATCCAGGCCGGACATGAAGTCCAGGTTGCCCTTTACAAATTCCATGAATACAGATTGTTTGTCCACAATGAAGGTTGTGGCGACCGCATCAAGGTAGGGGAGGTGTCCGCCTTGTTCGTCTGTCTCAAAATAGTGCGGGTTTTTCACGCAGACGAGCTTAACCCCTTCTTTCCACATTTTCAATTGAAAAGGACCAGTTCCGACCGGATATTTCCTAAAATCCTTCTGAAAATGTTCGGCAGCTTCCGGCAGCACAACCGAGCAGTATGGCATTGTCAGCAGGCCGAGAAACGGCGGAAAACTCTTCTGGAGAGTTATTTGGAAGGTGCTGTCGTCAAGTGCCGTGAATGCCTTTTTGCCGTCAGGCAGCGTCAGCACTGTCTGGAAAATCCATGCGCCGGGAGAGGCGGTAGCTGGGGCGGCTATGCGTTGGAAACTGTATTCCACATCGTTGGCTGTTACATATCGTGGTGTGTCAAGCGGGAAAAAATCCGTCTCCTGAAAGCGGACATCGGTGCGCAGGTGGAATGTGTAGCTTTTGCCGTCGGCGGAAATCTCCCATGACGAGGCTATGCAGGGCTGGACGTGAAGCTGGCTGTCCAACTGCACCAGCCCGTTGAACAGCTGGTTACATGCCCAGATGTTGGCCTGGTCGCGGGCGAAGGCCGGATCCAACGAGGCTATGCCTGCCGATTCGTTGTACCGGAAGACGGTGCGTGTCTCCTTTTTTTCTGCCCTATGGCAGGAAAACAAAAGGAGAATCAGTGTCAACAGACCCCATTTTTTCATTTTACCAGATGTGGCATCCCTCCTTGAACCATTTGTCCTGACAGCGTAATGTCTGTTCAATCACATCACGCACACAACCTTCGCCGCCTTTGAAGGGGGAGATGTATTCCACAATTTCCTGAATTTCGATGGCCGCATCTTTCGGGCAGGCGCTCAGTCCGACATTCTGCAGTATCTGGTAATCCGGAATGTCATCCCCCATGCATAGAATCTGCTCTTTCTGAAGTTGTTTCTGTTGCATGTATTCCTGCAGGCACTGCATCTTGTCCGCCACTTTCAAAAAAATGTCCATGCCGGGGAAGAGGTCGTAGCGTTTCCTCATGCTTTCGGAGTACCCTCCTGAAATTATGCAGACGTTGTATCCGCATTTGAGCGCATAGTGGATGGCGTAGCCGTCTTTGACATCGGTCGCGCGGATTTGGTCGCCATCGGGAAGCACCCATACCTTCCCGTTGCTCAGAACACCGTCAAAATCAAAAATGAAGGTGTTTATTGTGTGTAGTTTCTCTTTGTAATGAGCCATTGATTCCGTTTATTTGAATGTAATAATAATAATGTTTACAGAAACAATAACGGAAAACAGACAGAAATGTTGTGTATGACCGTTTTTTTTTACCATTGCGGAACAAAAGCATCGGGCAGATGCCTCACCTCCATGTTTTCCGGTGTGCGGATTACTGTCAGAATGTCGAAACGCGCCTCCTTTGTAATCCCGTAACGCCCGATAAAATGGTTGGCGGCTGCGAACATGTGTTTCTGCTTGTTCCTGTCCACAAATGTTTCCGGTTCTCCGTAACGGTTGTCCTTCCGTGTCTTGACTTCACAGAATACGATGAATTCGTCATTTTCGGCAATGATGTCCACCTCAAGATGGTGGAACTGCCAGTTACGTGCAAGAATGCTGTAATTGTGTTCGATGAGGTAGTTTACGGCCGCATCTTCCCCTTGAAATCCGATAGAACGGTTTGACAGTATGGTTTCCATTTTCCTCTTTTTTAATTTTTTGCAAAAGTAGCAAAAAAATGGACACGGCTTGCACGGGCATGTCCCTTTTTTCCGTAATTTTGCATTTTTTATGGATTATTCGCTTACATATATATATCATAGCTGTTTCCTGTTGGAATGCCCTAAGTTCCTGCTGGTTTTCGACTATTGGCGCGACCGTCCCGACGGATTCCTGCGGCAGCGGGTTGCGGAGTCGGAAGTGCCTGTGTATGCTTTTGTGTCGCATTTTCATGAGGATCATTTCAATCCGGAAATCCTCTCCTGGAGCAACCGCGTTGGAGAGCCGTTGCGGTGCCTCCTTTCATACGATGTTGTGAAAAAGCGCCGGATCCCGCCTGAAAAGGCTGTCGCGGTGCTGCGTCCGGAAGTGGCGGTTGAGACCCCGTTTTTCCGTCTGCTGCCGTTCCGCTCGACCGATGTCGGGGTGTCGGCGGCTGTTTCGCTTCCCGACGGGACTGTCCTTTTCCATGCTGGCGACCTCAATAACTGGTACTTTCCTGAACAACCTTCTCAAATGCGTGTCTCCCTGCAGGAGATGGAAGGATTGTTTTTTTCGATAATCCGCTCTGTAAAAGGCTGTTTTCCAAAAATTGACCATCTGATGTTCCCTGTCGACCCCCGCTTGGGTGCGGAGACGCTGCGTGGTGCCGTGCAGCTGCTGGAACGCATTCCGGTACGCCACTTTTACCTGATGCATTTCTGGGAAAGGGCAGTGGAACTGAAGTCCCTGCTGGAAGAACTCTCCGCCCGTTTCCC
>DBYD01000015.1:15889-29485 GCA_002309855.1 Bacteroidales bacterium UBA1195 | reverse complement strand
CTGCGTGTGAAGGCTTTCAACAAGGAACCGGAGAATGCGATGGACGAGTGGATGGACTACCTTAAGAACGAGCACATCCGTCCGGACACCACGGTGCCGGGACTGCAGGAGGCGCAACGCCGTCTGGACTACCTGAAAATGACAGTGGCGGAGCAGAAGGTTTACGACAATTATCTGTACAACAGGTTCTACAGGGAAGACGTGCTCAACACCAGCCGCACCAAGGGCGTTGTGGAGGGCTTTCATGAGGGGAAAGAGGAAGGCCTGCAGGAAGGTCTGGAAAAAGGGTTGGAGAAAGGCCGTGCCGAAGGAAGGGCGGAAGGCCTGCATGAAGGTTTGGAGAAAGGCCGCGCTAAAGGGAAAGCCGAAGGACTGCAGGAGGGTTTGGAGAAAGGTCGCGTCGAAGGGTTGAAGGAGGCCGCCGCAAAAATGAAACAGCTGGGAATCCCGGCGGAGCAGATTGCACAATCCACGGGGATTCCGTTGGGTGAGACGCTAGAAAAAAATTAATAGTTAATAATTAATAGTTAATAGATTAGAGTTGGTGGCGTGTGGGATACGGCATCGTTGAAGATAGCTGTTTAACTATAAACTCTTAACTATTAACTATAAACTGAATTAGTGGGTGGTGGAATAGGCACGCTGTATCAACAAAACGCCGCCTACCGTTTTAACAGCGAACCCAGCAGGTTGCGTCCAAGTTTGAAGACAGTGTTAACCGCCTCGCGCTTGGCCTTCTGCACGGCCATCTTCTCCAGACTCCCGAGAATGGTGCTCTCCTTCTCGCGCTTGCGCTGCCGTTCGGCGGCCAGCTTCTCACGCTCCTCAGCCTTGCGCTGGCGCTCCTCCTCGCGCTGTTGCTTCTGCTCCTCCTTCTGGACCCGGAGCTCCTCCTTGCGCTGCTGCTCCTCCTCCTTCTGACGCTGCGCCTCGGCAATGCGGCCGCTCAAAATCTCAAAGGCAGACTCGCGGTCCTCCATCTCCTCATAGTGTCCGGACACAAGCGACTGGCGCATTATCTGCTTACGCTCCTCCGCAGTGATGGCTCCCGCCTGCCCCTCAGGCGGCAGTATGCGGGCACGCTCGACCATGCCGGGGGCTCCCTTTTCGTCCAGGAATGAGACAAGCGCCTCCCCCACCTCCAGCTCCGTGATGACGGTTTTGGTGTCGAAGGCCGGATTCTGCCGGAAGGTCTCCGCCGCCGTGCTTACCGCCTTCTGGTCACGCGGCGTGTAGGCGCGCAATGCATGCTGCACACGGTTGCCGAGCTGCCCCAGCACCGTCTCGGGAATATCCAGCGGATTCTGGGTGCAGAAATAGACCCCCACCCCCTTGGAGCGGATCAGCCGCACCACCTGCTCGATGCGCTCCAGCAGGCTCTTGCTTATATCGTTGAACAACAGATGCGCCTCGTCGAAGAAAAAGACCATCTTCGGTTTGTCAAGGTCGCCCACCTCGGGCAGCTGCTCGAAAAGCTCGCTCAGCAGGTAGAGCAGGAACGAGGTGTAGATTTTCGGCGACTGGATCACACGGTCGCTCGCCAGAATGCTTATAACACCCTTGCCATCCTGCGTCTGCATGAAATCGAAAATGTCGATGGCCGGCTCACCGAAAAAGCGGTCGCCGCCCTGATCCTCCAAGGCAAGCAGCCCGCGCTGGATTGCGCCGACGGTCGCCACGGAGATGTTACCGTAGGAGGTCACGTATTCGGCGCGGCGGTTGCCAACCTCCTCCAGCATCTTGCGCAGATCCTTCAGATCCAGCAGCAGCAGCCCCTGGTCGTCCGCGATGCGGAAAACGAGGTTCAGCACATCGCTCTGGGTGTCGTTCAAATCAAGGATGCGGCTCAGAAGAATCGGCCCCATCTCGCTGACGGTGGTGCGCAGCGGATGCCCCTCCTCTCCGAAAATGTCCCAGAAACAGACCGGAAAACCCTTGTAGGCAAAGCCCTCCTCCCGGAGCCCGTTGGCGGCAATGCTCTTCTCGAAATGCTCGTTGCCGCCGCCCGCCTTGGACACGCCGGAGAGGTCGCCCTTGATGTCGGTGGCGAAGACCGGCACGCCCATCGCACTGAAGGTTTCGGCCAGATTCTGCAGTGTGCAGGTTTTTCCGGTGCCGGTGGCGCCGGTGATGAGCCCGTGGCGGTTGGCCATACGGGGCAGAATGCCCAGCTGTTTCGTGCCAGCCAGCGCATTATAGGGAAGTCCGTTCTTGTTGATCATGACATTTGCATTTTGATGAAAGAATGTGCAAAAGTAGTCATTTTTTCCATACGAACGGAGACCGCAGCATTTTTTCGCACCAGATTCTGTCAGGATTTACGATGTCATAACTGGTATCCGACACCGAGGTGGAAGCCGCGCCCCTGCCCTTTAAATGGAGTGTCGGAGAGGAACATGGGGTTCAGGTCGAACTGGTAGCCGTACTCCAGCAGCAGGTGGTTGATGCACATGTTAATCCCGAGCGACAACCCGTACTGATGCCGCTGCAGCATCCGGTCCCATGCGACCGTCTCCGGATTCTGACTGTCCTTCAGGCTGCCGGCGAAGGCATAGCGGTAATAGGGTGCGATATAGCCTCCCAGACGGATGTTCATCAGGCCGCTGAATTTGAGTGTGGATGAATTACGCTGTATCCGCAGCATCGCCTCGGCAGTATGCATACGGTAGGATTCCTGCAGCCAATATCCGGACCCGATGCTGCGGTATCCCGCACCTATTCCTATCGTCAGCTTTTTAAGAGGACGCAACTGCCATTCCGCCATCATTCCGTAGGAAATCTTTTTTTGTCCGGTAATTTCATAGTCGGGAATCCTCAGGTGGCTGGAACCGCATTGCGCCATCACGCGGAAACCGCTCTTTGACACCTCGTACGGACTCATCCGGTGGACGGAGGCGACTCTTCCGGATGGTGCAAGCTGCTCATCCGAAGCCGCTTTGGCTATCAGCGAGAAAAGATGGTTGGTGATATACGATAGTCCTTCATAGTCAATACCGTCCGGATTGTCCTCCACCCTGTGGTAGGGAGATTTCAAACCGGTTGTCACCGCCAGCGTGGGGCAGCCCTTCTTGGCAAAGGGACGGGTGTCGGTCGCGGTGAAATAGCTGTTCTCAAACTCCTTCAAATCCACCTTCCCGTAAGGGGACTCCCATGGGACTGAGGCGATAAGGCGTTTACCGCCCTTGATGCTCCCGTGACCGATGTACTGCAGGTAACCGGAGGTGCGCAGGTAGCCCACCATGTCGATGCTCATCATGAGCCTCACCTTTTCAATCGGCACCACGCAGTGTTCGGCCAGATAGGTGGAACCCTCCAGACCGACCTCCTCCGCATCGAAGAAGGCAACAAGGATTGAACGCTTGGGCGGCTCCGGAAGCGCGTGAAGCATACGGGTGATTTCAAGCAGCGCCGAGGTGCCGCTGGCATTGTCGTCCGCACCGTTGAAGATGCTGTCCTCCTTTACGGAGTGTTTGCTCACGCCGATATGGTCGTAGTGTGCGCCGATAATCAGGTATTCCCCCTTCAGTTTCGGGTCGCTGCCGGGAATGAGGGCCATCACGTTGTTCCCCTTTTTGTCCTCCTTATAGGTGAAGGGGAAATCATAGCCGCTGTCCGAATAGGGGCGCACACCCATTTCGCGCAGCTGCCCGCGGATGTAGGCGGCGGCCTTTGCGGCATCCGGAGTGCCTGTTTCCCTGCCACGCAGCGAATCGGAGGCCAGGATATATTCATGCTGCTTCAGACGCTGTATCAGCTCCACGGATTGCGGCCGCGCAGCCACATTCAGCAGCAGCACCGCCGCCAGCACCATAAACCTTTTACCGTGCCCTCCGGCACCTTTCAGTTGTATCATTTGTATCATAACCACTGTTTTGTTTTGTTTAGTTTATTACTTTCTACACATGTAAATCGTTTTACCCTGCCCGAATATTACAGTGGTGTGTTTTTTTTTATTCCACCACCACCTTCCTTACCGCGCTGCCGTTAGCGGTCTGCACGCGCAGCAGGTAGAGGCCGCGGGGCAGGCCGGAGAGCGGAATCTGCGCCTCACTGCCGCAGGGTTCCATCTGCCGCACACGCTGCCCAGCGGTGTTGAAGAGGGCGATGCTGCGCATCTCCTCACCGCAGGTAATGTTAAGCTGCTCCGAGGCGGGATTGGGGAAGACATTGAAAGCAAACGAAGCGATTTGATTCACAGCATTGCCGCCATGAACAATCTGAAAGTTGGCGGTACAGCTGCTTAATTCCTTGATGGAATCACAGAATTCCCCGTCCAAAGATGTTGATTTCACCCAAAGTTTGATAGTATAGTTCCCCGCATCAAATTTGGTGATGTCTATAATTGTGCTATTGTCTGCCTGGCACACCCCGGATGTGTCACCTGCTTTCTTGTTGCTTAGTGGAACCTTATTCAAAGAAGTATATACAACCTCCCCCTTGCTGTTTGAGATAGTGTATTCAAAATTAATTGTCCGCGCACTGTTATCCACCGAGCTGACAATTATTCCCATCGGAATGAAGTTTGGTGTTTTTTTTGTGTCGATGATACAGTCTGTCAAAGACCCCATTGTGTATTTCGAATTCATCATATCATAGAAATGAATGTAATAGATGTCAACGGTTTTCCATTTCAAAGTGTCCATGCACTGGGCATAAATGTTCTGACCCAAGAAAATGCTGACAAGCAGTCCCATAGTTAATACAATCTTTTTCATGTTTAATGTCTCCTTTTTTTTAAATGTTTATTACTTTTATTTTTTGTTTTTTTACTTTCTACACATGTAAATCGTTTTACCCTACCCGAATATTACAGCTCCTTAAAAAAAAATCGCCTTTTTCCGATGGCATGAAAATCCGGTTTTGGCGGAAAAATCCGCATGATTCAGAGGCTGGAAAAGTAGTAAAATGCGGCACCTGTGGTACCGCATTGACAAAAACTATTTAATGGCTTTAAAAAGAAACACTTATCTGCATTATTCTTCTGTGCACCTTTCTTTTCTTCCACCCCTGAATGATTTGTATCCAAAACACACTGTATCCATGGTATGGAAATCCAGTTCGTTGATATGCAGATTGGTATCTAACGGCATAGCTGTCCCTGTTTCCACGACACCGTCGGAATATATTTCCATCTGCAGTTTCACATTGTTTTGTTTGTTCACAATGAAACACATCGGGTATCCATGATTCCCGTCTATACCGTTACCTGGAAACAGGAAATTGGAAATACGGTTGTTCACATCCTGAATTTCCTTTGAAAAATACCGGGAAAAGCGCACAGAAAAATCGGGTGTATCGTCACGTATGTAATACATGCGTGGTTCACCAAGCCCCATTATTTTCAGATATTTTGGATTTTCCCTCAATGCACCGCACTGATCTTGGATAAAATACCATTTAACCAAAGTAGAATCCGTCTTTTTGAAAACAGGAACAATAAATCTTCTGAACGCCCCCTCACATGCCGGACACCCGACACTATATATCACCACCGCCTTATAGTGCGCAGTGTCTTCATACAGCATCGCCTTCAATTCCTCCACCGTGATGGGAATTTGGTCGGTATACTTAGACGACAGTTTTATTTTTCTTGCTGTTTCCACGTTTACCGTACAACCTGCAGACAAAATGGCTATGCAAACGAGCAGTACTTTAGAATGTTTCATGTCCTTTTAAATCATTCCACCACCACCTTCCGCACTGCGGTGCCGCCTGCAGTGAGCCGATGGAATACCGGAACAGTCAGGCGGTGTAGAGGGGAAAAAATCAATATCTTATCTGTATGCCCACGCTCAGCCGGTAGTTGTTGAACGCATCTGCCGCAGTTTTAAAGATGGGATAGTGCTCCAATGAGGCGGCGGATGCGTCTGTCATTTCAGTAAGGAGATATTGTGCATATACAGTAAAGACATTGTAGCTTAACCGCATGCGAAGCGCCGCACCAAAGGGGGCCGCTTCCTTGCATGGAATTTTGACGTGATCTTCTACGGTGTTAACTTTCTTCCCATCCATATCCGTTATTTCGGAAGAGAAGACCGTGTTCCAGCTGCTGTTGAAATTCCATAGTCCCGCAATGCCGATTTCCAAAGCCCACATTCCCATTTCTCCCGGATAGAGCCGGAAATGCTGGTAGCATTCCAACCCTGCATGGTTGCTCTTCAGGCTGACTTTCTTATTGTCCATGAAAGAGAGTTGGGTGCGGTACCTGTCCAGTCCCGTTTCAAGGGAAAGCCCCCATCCGTATTGCTTGGTGACATTATGCTGGTAAAAAACACCCAGAAAGTGTTGTCCGGAATAGAGGCAGGATGTGTTTTCCGTCTTTTGCAGCGGAAATGCGGCACCTGTTCCGGCAAACACGCCCAGATGTTTTTTTGCCCTTCTTCCCCATGTTTTGGGATAGTCATGGCGGCCTCCCTTTCTGTAGCTGATGAGGGAATTGTATTGGCCGGTTTCCCGTTGTGTGATGTCGATGCCTCCGAGCGAAAAGACGAAATCTGTTGTCTGGGCTTTCCGGGTGGCGGTGCCGGACGGCTCCTGCACGGGGATGGAGGAAATGTCAGTTGTTTCCGTATAACCTTTGTAGTACACGCAGACTGTTTTGTCGGTGTCGGAGGCTTTTGTCGGGATGAAGATTTCCCCGTTAAAATTGAAATCCAAGCTGATGTGCCTGTATTGGTGTATCCGGCCCTGCTTGTCGCGAAGGTGGTAATAAATGATGTCGCCTTTTTCAAACGGGTGGGGACGGAGCGTGATGCCTGAGGGATCCCTGCTGATTTCCATATTTTTCTCCACACTCTTTTTTCCTTTGCCTGTGAAATGGCCGGCCTGCGGCACGCCGTATCCGAGTGCATAGTCGTAATATGGGTGGAGTTCCCCCGATTTTTCAATTTCCGCTTTGAGCTGCATGGCATTGTATGCAGGGTGTCCTTGCCAGGCGCAGGCGGCGAATCCGGCCACCAAAGGGCAGGAGAAGGAGGTGCCGGCGGGCCAGCCGTAATTGGTCGGGGCGGAAGGGTCGGCTGTCCTGCATTCGTAGGCGTAGGCCACCACATTGGGTTTGAGCCGTCCGTCGGCGGTGGGGCCGTAGGAACTGAAATTCTGATGCTGGTCGCTGGTGGGGTTGATGCCGCCCACGGTCAGCACGCTGTCGGCGTCCGCTGGCAGGACGATGCCCGGCCAACGTTTTTTCTTGCCTTCATTTCCGGCGGAGTTGCAGATCAGTATGCCTTTGGCGGCACCCATGTTGGCGGCCTTGCTGATTGGGGATGCACCGTCCAGTTCATCGGGAAAATGGTTGATTTCCCCATATCCCAATGAACTGCTGACAATCTGGGCGCCGTTCTTGTCGGCCCATTCCAGCCCCATGACCCACCAGACCTCCTCCTTTTTCGGTTCGCTGCCCACTTCGGTGCGGGCCAGCAGGAACTCGGCCTCCGTGGCTAAGCCTATGTCGCAGTGATCCAATACATCCTTGCCGGCGATGCAGCTCAGGGTCATGGTGCCATGGCTGTTCCAGCCATAGACATTCTCACATTTCTTTGGGAAGTTGTACGTCTTCAGGATTTGGCCGTTGTCGCGCAGGTGCTGGAAGGCGGCATGCTTGTCCACCAAAGGGAAACCGCCGTCCAATACGGCGATGCGGATGCCCTTGCCGCGCCATCCCGCTTTCGCGAATTCCTCGCCGCCCATACGTTTCAGCTGGGCGTGGAGTGCCCAGGCCTCTTCCAATCCTTTCTCCACCGCCGCCTCTGCCAGGGGTTCTGTTTCGGTTGCGTTTCCCGGTTGGGCGCAAAGCAGCATGTCGCTGCGTATCTCCACTGTCCTTTTCACGAAGGGCAACTGCCGGATCCTGGCCATGACCTGTTCGTCTGCCACCACCGCCATGGCGTTGAGCCAGCGGCTTTCACCGACCACCTCCTGCGAGAGCCTGGCAACGCTCCCGCTGTATTGCGCGTTCAGCGGGAAGTTGGTGCTGTCGTACAGGTCGGCATGGTTCTGCCTGTACCGTCCGATAGCCTTGGCGTCGAAGTAACTGTAAGGGTCGAAAGCGGTGTTCGCCTTGTCAGTGAAGAAGACCCAATATACATTTTGGTTAAAGGCAGTCAGGCAGCTGCCCGCGAAAACCAGTGCAATGAGTAAACGTTTCATTATAAATGTTTTTTTATGGATTTGAATCAGTTTTAATTGTGAAGTAACGCAATGGAGGTGAGAATGTTGTATCAGGTGTAAAAATATGTGTCAATTTTTTATCCATTCCTGCATCATGCATGTGCCATTGAAATTGCGATTAATCATTCCACCACCACCTTCCGCACCGCGGTGCCGCCGACGGTTTCCACCCGCAGCAGGTAGAGGCCGCGGGGCAGGCCGGAGAGCGGAATCTGCACCTCGCTGCCGCAGGGTTCCATCTGCCGCACACGCTGCCCGGCGGTGTTGAAGAGGGCGATGCTGCGCATCTCCTCACCGCAGGTAATGTTAAGCTGCTCCGAGGCGGGATTGGGGAAGACATTCATTGTGCTTTCCGCCAGCGTCTCCCGCACGGGTGCCTTGGTGTCCACGTAGAAGGTGACGGTCTTTGAGGAGAGTTCCACGATGGAGTCGCAGAAGTAACCGTCCCTGGAGGTGTAGATGACACAAAATTTCAGATGGTATTCCCCTTTGGCAAAAGATTTTATATCCCAAAAATAATCAATCAGACCAATGGAGTCTCCGATGGAATATCCGCTGTCACATACATGTGCGACAGTAAAACATTGGATGGTGTCACTGCCAGAAGTGACAATGTATTTCGCTGTAATGGTGTCACCAAATAAATAAAGGTCTGAAATTTCAAACAGTGAACCAAGAAGAATCTGACTTTTTTTTGCGGGATGTAATACGAGGTTTTCCAATTCGTGATACTCATAAGTAATCGGATTCCACTCTTCCAACCACAGGCATTTGACTTTAAGCGTGTTGCAGCACTCCTGTCCCATGCTGCATTGCATAAGGAAAAGAAACCCTAACAAAAATAAAAATGCGTTTTTCATCTTAACAATTTGTTTTTAAAGTTATACAAAAGGGAAGGATAGGAAAACCCACCCTTCCCTAAACTATTAATTATTCAATCCAATCTGCAACGTTTGAGCAGATATAGTTATGGATTATTGTTAAAAATTCCATATTGATATTGTCTCCTTCGTCAATGTTCAAACCATCTTCTTCTCCATCATTATTATAAGACACAGAATAATCAAATTCTAATCTTTCATGTGTTACTTGATTTTCAAGGACAATATGTCCACCCAAAGGTTTAACAAAAGGAAACGAAAAAGATATTTCCACTCTAACCCATCCGCTAACCTTCCATGTAACACCATTATTATCTGTTAGATAGGTGTTTTCCGGGATATTAATAGTTCTTATTATCCCCGCTTTTACAATGGACTGTTCTTGGGTTTGAGTTGGAATGGATTCTTTTTCACAACTTGCAAAAACTAAAATTACCGTCATCGCAATCATTATGGCTGAAAAGCCCTTAAAAAAATTTTTCATGTGTGTTTTTTTTAATTGTTAAACATTAATAAATGTAGTGGTTTTTCTGTTTGCCACTCGTTGGAATCATTGGAAGGTTTGTTTTCACCACCCCGTTTTACGCCACTATCTGATTGCCATTAATGGTGGCAAGGAACCTCATTCGCGCTTTTACAAGTCCGCCGCTTGTTGCCCCCGCCCGTCCGGTTCCATTTAAAGCGAGGGCAACCTTACCCGACAGGCGGGTCAGTTTTACGCTCACAATAGAACAGCGACAGACTTCCATAGCCAATGTCTATTCTATTACATATAATACATTGGTATGGATTTTCCGTGGCCGGGTGTGGGAACAGAAGCGGGCACAGAAAAGGGAGCAGACGTTTCAACCGCCTGCGCAGGGTCTCATGAACCCTTCCGAACCATCCGTGTTTTCCTCTTACGTTTCCCATGTCGTGTTTTTGTATTTTTGTTGATGCAAAATTACAACCTTCCACATCAGGTCATTTGTCCATTTACACTTATTTTTTAACCATTTTAATAAAAAGTTGCATTAAAATTGCTAAAAAATCGGCCATTTTTGTAAATTGGACAAAAAATCGCCATTTTCCGATGGCATGAAAATCCGGTTCCGGCGGAAAAAACGAAAAAGAAAGGTGTGCGGAAAAAAACGCACGGAACAGGGGGACATATCCGGATTTTGACTACCTTTGCACAATAAAAGACATGCTGTATGAAAAGTAAAAACGAACCTGACATTGAGCTTTCCAAAATGGAACTGGACCGCATGGTAAACAGCGATGCGCCGAACGACCGCCAGAACTTCATCACGGACGATGTCTCCCTGATTACCGACAACTCTCTCTACAGAAAGAACATGCCGCTACAGCGGATCTACCAGACAGCCAATCCGGAAATAATCCTGGTCATGCAGGGGAACGCCGACTACAACGTCAACAACCTGCCTTACAAGCTCGGGAAGGGCGACCTTTTCATTGTACCCATCGGCACCATCTTCCAGGTCAGATTCAGAAGCGATGATTTCAAGCTGAAGGTGATTGACTATCATCTGAACCAGGACAACAAAATGAACTACTACGCGCTCTGGCTGAAACGCCACCATCTGACGGAATCAGACTTTTTCCGCGTCAACCACTACTATGAGCTGATACACGAGTGCTATTCCAGCCACATGGAGATGAGGGAAAGCGTGGTGTACATCGTGCTTGCGCTGCTGCATGACATCAACAGAATACTTGCAAAGGACGGAAACCAGACAGTGACGCTCAAACGGGAGGAGCAGGTTTACGTCGATTTCATGAAACTGCTTATGGAAGATTACGACATGCTGCCACGGGCCATAACCTACTACTCCGATAAGCTGAACCTCAACGCCAATCTGTTCGGAACTATTGTAAAAAAGGTAAGCGGCCTCTCCCCGCTGAACTGGATAAACCGCGTGACCATGGACACAGCCAGATCCATGCTTATCAACGGCAGCGCAAGCATGAGCGACATCGCACGCAAGGTGGGCTTCACGGAGCAGGCATCATTCACACGATTCTTCAAAAAGGAGGAGGGCATGAACCCGCTGGACTACCGGAAAAAGTTCATGGGCGGGAAGCCGCAAGCGGAGTGAGAAGTGCGGCAGTATCCTGATTGCGAAAAAGGGGCGCAAATTTGCGCCCCTGCTTTTTACTACATTGATACGCTGCGATTGGATTTATTCCACCACCACCTTCCTTACCGCACTGCCATTGGCGGTCTCCCCGCACCGCAGGTATAGGCCACGGGGCAGGCCGGATAAATCATATTATAAATCAATACATTGCATAAAAGTGTGCCATTGTCTTAAAAAGTGGCTCATTTTTTTGTGGTTTTTTGAAAAAAGTGGCTCATTTTTTTGTACTTTTGCATTTGTGAAACAAAAGGGACAATATGTACAGAAATATTATCAATGAATTAGTTAGATGGAAAGAATCCCCTCATAGGAAGCCGCTTGTCCTGCTGGGTGCACGTCAGGTCGGAAAAACATACATTCTCCAGCATTTCGGCAACACACACTACAAGCATGTCGCATACATCAATTGTGACAACAACAGGCAGGTGAAGGATTTGTTTGAAGAGGACTATCAGATAGAGAGGATTCTGCTTCAAATCAGTGCCATAACTGGAAAAAAAATAATACCGGGAGAGACTCTGATCATTCTTGACGAGGTGCAGGAGCTTCATCGGGGAATTTCCTCCCTCAAGTATTTTTGCGAAAACGCGCCGGAGCAGCATGTGTGTGTGGCAGGCTCCCTGCTTGGCATTGCCATGCGCCAAGGTGAGTCGTTCCCAGTGGGGAAGGTGGATACCATACGTATGTACCCCATGACATTTGATGAGTTCCTGCTGGCGAAAGGGAAGACGCTTTTGGCGGATCTGCTCCGCAAAAACGAATGGGAAACGCTTCAAGGGCTGCACTCCACACTGGTCCAGATGCTGCGCGAATACTATTTTGTTGGCGGAATGCCGGGGGTTGTTTCCACCTATATCGCCACCAACGATGCAAAGTCTGTCCGGAAGGCACAGCAGAACATTTTGTTCGCATACCAGCAGGACATGTCGAAGCACACATCCCCATCCGAAACCAAGAGGATTGCACAGGTCTGGTCCTCCATGCCATCACAGCTCTCGAAGGAGAACAAGAAATTTGTTTACGGCGTGGTGCGCGAAGGGGGACGCGCAAAAGATTTTGAGATTGCCATCCAATGGCTGGCGGATGCCGGGCTTGTGCACAAGGTTCCCCGTGTCAGCAGCCTTTCCATGCCGCTGATGACATACGGGGACTTTTCCGCATTCAAACTCTACCTGCTGGATGTGGGACTGCTTGGCGCATTGTCCAACACACCGGGGGAACTGCTGCTGATGCCAAACAACATGGAGGAGAGCAAGGGGATGTTTACGGAAAACTTTGTCTGCACGCAGCTGGTGGCCGGTACGGAAGAGACCCCGTTCTACTACAACCGCGACAACAGCCGTCTGGAGATTGATTTCGTGATACAGCAGGGGACGCGGATCGTCCCCATTGAGGTGAAGGCGGAGGAAAACCTGCAGTCAAAATCGCTGAAGACTGTTTTGCAGAACCATAAGGAAATGACGGCCATCCGCTTTTCCGCCAGCGGCTATCGCGAACAGGAGCAGCTGACCAATGTGCCGCTGTACGCGGCAGGAACCTATTTTGTGGAATAATCCGACAAACATATTGGAAAAAAGCAAAAAAAGGAGGGCGTCTCATGACACCCTCCTTTTACAGTATCGTCCGTCGGACGGATTAGATGATGCCCTGGGCGAGCATGGCTTTGGCAACACGCATGAAACCGGCGATGTTGGCGCCCTTCACGTAGTTGATGGTGCCGTCAGCCTGTTTGCCATACTGGACACACATGTCATAGATGTTGTTCATGATGGTGTGGAGGTTCTTGTCGACCTCTTCGGCAGTCCAGTTGCGGTGTTCGGCGTTCTGGCAGATTTCCAGACCGGAAGTGGCAACGCCACCGGCGTTGACAGCCTTACCGGGGCCGAAAGGTATCTTGGCACCCTGGATGGCGGCGATAGCGGCAGGCTGGCAACCCATGTTGGAAACCTCGGCCACATATTTCACACCGTTCTTGATCAATTCCTTGGCATCCTCTTCAGCCATCTCGTTCTGGAAAGCGCAGGGGCATGCGATGTCGCACTTCACGCTCCAAGCCTTCTTGCCGGCAGTGAATTTGGCTTTGCCCGGGAATTTGTCGGCCATATCCTGAACCTTGTTGCGGTTCGAGGCACGCATGTCAAGCATGTAGTCGATNNGATCATCTCCTTGGTGATGCCGTCGGCGATTTCGCAGACACCGTCCGGACCGGAGATGGCCACAACCTTGGCACCGAGTTCGGTAGCCTTGATGGCGGCACCCCAGGCAACGTTACCGAAGCCGGAGAGGGCAATCCTCTTGCCTTCCATCTTGTCACCTTTTTCCTTCACCATGCGCTCCACATAGTAGATGGCGCCGAAACCGGTGGCTTCGGGACGGATGAGGGAACCACCCCAGCCATAGCTCTT
>DBYD01000015.1:375-15860 GCA_002309855.1 Bacteroidales bacterium UBA1195 | reverse complement strand
ATGCCGTACATGTAGCCGATTTCACGTCCGCCAACGCCGACGTCACCGGCAGGGCTGTCCTGGTCCGGTCCGATGTTGCGCCACAGCTCATACATGAAAGCCTGGCAGTAACGCATGATTTCCGCATCGGATTTCCCGACGGGGTCGAAATCGGAGCCGCCCTTGCCGCCACCGAGAGGAAGCATGGTCAGGCTGTTTTTGAAAATCTGCTCGAAGCCCAAGAACTTCAGCATCGAAACGTTAACCTTCGGGTGGAAACGGAGACCGCCTTTGTAAGCGCCGAGAGCGGCGTTGTACTGCACACGGTAACCGAGGTTGGTCTGGACTTCACCTTTATCGTCCACCCAAGTCACACGGAAAGTGAAGATACGGTCGGGCTCGACAAGACGCTCGACGATTTTCGCCTTTTCAAATTCGGGGTGCTGGTTGTAAACCTCCTCGATTGATTCCAACACTTCGCGAACTGCCTGCAGGTATTCGCTCTCACCCGGATGTTTGGCCTCCAAATTGGCCATTATTTTGTTAACTTCCATAATTTTTGTTTTTTTATGTTATTAATTAATTGTGTTTTACAAAAAATTTATCTTCTTTTGAAACAAATGCAAAGATAGTAAATAAATACATCATTATTGCCAAACTTGTTTTTTTTTCCATTTATTTTTGACGATTGTTTCCGGCAGCCTGCACAATACCGTATCTGATGCGACGTTATATCATTTTAAAACGTTATGGATATACTTCGCAGACAATTCTTCGCGCATGTGGGGCAGACCTCACCCTCTCCGCTGGCCATTGAGGTGGCACTGGCGGAGGGCAGTTTTTTCTATACGCCTGAAGGCAGACGCTATTACGACCTGGTGGCCGGCGTCTCCGTGAGCAACGTCGGGCACAACAACCCGAAAGTGGTGAAAGCCATACAGGAGCAGGCCGCCAATTACCTGCACATAATGGTATATGGGGAAATGATTGAAAAACCGCAGGTCAGATATGCGGAAAAAATCTGCTCCCTGCTGCCGCCAAAGCTGCAAAGCGTCTATTTCCTGAACTCCGGCAGCGAGGCGGTGGAGGGTGCGCTGAAGCTGGCGCGGCGCTTCACCGGCCGTCACGGAATGGTGTCGATGCGGAGGGCCTACCACGGCTCCACCATCGGGCCGCTCAGCATGATGGGCTCACCGGAGGCGGACGAATGGAAACGTCCCTTCATGCCGCTGGTGCCGGGTGTCACCTCCATCCCGTTCAACGACTTCGGTGCGCTCAATGCCATCACGGAGCGGACGGCGGGCGTGCTGGTCGAACCGGTACAGGGCGAGGCAGGCGTGCGTCCGCCTGCGGAGGGATACCTGCAGGCCTTGCGGCGACGCTGCGACGAAACCGGAGCTCTGCTCATCTTCGATGAGATACAGACCGGCATGGGCCGCACAGGCAGCATGTTCGCCCTGCAGAAGTACGGGGTCACGCCCGACATCCTCTGCCTGGCCAAGGCCTTCGGCGGCGGGATGCCCTTGGGAGCATTCATCTCCAGCAGGGAAATAATGAGCTCGCTCAGCCACGACCCTGCCTTGGGGCACATAACCACCTTCGGCGGACATCCCGTATGCTGCGCCGCCGGACTTGCCGCACTGGACTATCTTATGGAAAACAACATTGTGGAACAGGTGGAATCAAAAGGTGCCCTATACGAGGAGCTGCTGATGAACCATCCGCAGGTGCGGGAAATCCGCCGCAGCGGCCTGCTGCTCGCCGTGGAGCTGGGCGATTCCGCCAAGCTGTACCACATCATGGAGCTGTTCAAGGAGGCGGGCATAATGAGCGACTGGTTCCTCTTTTGCGACACCGCCTTCCGCATCTCCCCTCCCCTGACCATTTCGGAGGAGGAGATCCGCGACAGCAGCCGCATCATCCTCTCCTGCCTGGACCGGCTGTAAGCATGGTACAATCTTGTAAAAAAAAATCAAAAAAATGATTTCCATAGGACTATTTTATGTAATTTTGCAGTTGAATTGCAAATTTGCATAAAATAGAAAATCTATAATGATACACAGGGAATTAGAGTCGGCCATAAGGGAGAATTTAAACTATTTTCCAGTTGTTACTGTCACCGGTCCGCGCCAGTCCGGCAAAACAACGCTCATCAGAAACATGTTCCCGGACATGCCCTACCACTCACTTGAAACACCTGACACACTATCGATGGCCTTATCCGATCCTGCAGCATTTCTGATGCGGCACAACGAAGGCATGGTGCTTGATGAAGTGCAGAACGCGCCCCAACTGCTGTCCTATCTTCAAGGTATTGTGGACGAACATCGCGAGCGAAAGTACATTCTTTCCGGCAGTTCACAGTTCAGTTTGCAAAACAGCATCTCCCAGTCATTGGCAGGACGAACTGCCGTGTTGGAGCTTCTGCCTGTCTCGTTGTCAGAACTGCATGGCGGGGAATCCTTATGCAACGCCGACAAATTGATGTTTTCAGGATTCTATCCGGCCGTGATGGCGGGCGACAACATTCCTCGGCTGTTCTATCCGGCATACGTCCGCACATACCTTGAACGTGATGTGCGCAATCTGCTTCAGGTTAAGGACCTGTTCCAATTCCAGACATTTCTGCGACTATGTGCCGGACGTGTCGGCAGTCTCTTCAATGCCAGCGAACTCTCCAACGACACTGGCGTTTCGGTAAACACCATACGTGCATGGCTTTCCATACTCCAGGCCTCATATATCATCTTTATGCTGCACCCCTACCATGAAAACAGCCGCAAACGGCTCACCAAGACTCCAAAAATATATTTCTACGACACAGGATTGGCATGCTATCTGTTAGGCATTGGAGACGAACAACAGCTTTCCACAGACAGAATGCGGGGGCATTTGTTTGAAAATATGATTATTGCAGATGTGATGAAACGTTTCTGCAACGAAGGGCGAAGCCCCGAACTGATGTTTTACCGCGACTCCAACGGCAACGAGATTGACCTTCTTGTTTCCCAAGGCAGCTCCATCCAAGGATACGAAATCAAGTCCTCAGCAACATATAGCAGCACGTTCGAGAAAGGCTTCGGCAGCCTCACGCCGTCCCTTGACGCACGTCTCACACGCCGTGCGGTTATTTATAACGGTTTGCAGGAACGCAAAGAAACCCCTGTCGAAGTGCTGCACTTCACCACATTCCTTGCCGGATAATCCTTCTCCTATCTGGACTGGCTGACATAGCCCTAATGTAATAGAAGATTTCCAACCTACGGGCATTCTCGCCCAAATTGCTAATCCGAAAATTTAGCATGAATTTATGGATTATGATCCGTACCTCCTGCTCTAAAATTTAAGAGAGGCGGTCATCAGCATCGCGCCGGATGACCATGTGAGGTATCCCGTGCAATTGCCGGAAGAGGTGACAAGATCGCGAAGGTACGGATAGGTCCAGTAGACCAAAGAGGTGGAAAGCATACCGATGCCCGCTCCGGCAAAGACATCCGCCATCCAATGCCAGTTGTTCGACATCCGCAGCATGCCGACAGCCGCCGCAACCGTATAGCCGCCGACCGCCAGCCATGGATGTTCGCGTCCGTACTCCCTGCGGAGGATTTCCGCCCCGACAAAGGCAGTCATGGTGTGTCCGGAGGGGAAACTGTTGTGCGCACTGCCATCAGGACGCAGAACACGCGTGCTGTACTTGATGCTGGTGTTCACGCCGGTACCCAAAATATATGACAGGGCGGTGAGCGCCGTCAGGTCACCCAAACGGTGCGTGCCCCGTACGCCACAGCCGTTCAGCGCATATACACCTGCCGCCGGAACAAACTGCAGGAAATTGTCAACCGTGGTGACCGTCCTGATCTTTTCCTGCGACCACTCCTTCACAGCCACATTCATCTGCTGGAGATCCGGGAAAAAGGTCACCGCAGTCCCGTACCCGATCAAGGCGGAAGGCAGCAGCACGCCGGAAAAACGGAAATCATGGGTGTGGTCCGTGCGGGGCAGCGAGTCGCACTGCTGCCCGTACAGGGAGCCGCAGCACAAAAACGCTAACGTTAACCATATCCACAATTTGTGTGTGCCCATCAACTGTCAGATTATTTCGTGATGCAAAGTCCCATATTTAAAACTTTTTTGCAAAAATACAAAAGTTATTAATATAATTATAACTTTTATTTTATTTGAATAAATTTTTATTTATACAGAAAACAAAAACGTGGAAATCTGAACCGTGCCCATCACGTTCCCGTAGGTTATCCGGTAAGGACAGAACTTTTTTTCTCTCAGGAAGTAATCTGCATCCGGAAAATGCCTACCTTTGCAAAACTCCTACACAAGAGAGGCACATGAACTCATTAACTTGAAACCATAAAACACAATGACAGACAATCAGATGACGGCAAAAGAGGTTGCAGAATACATGGAGACGCTGCGAAACGAGGAGCAGCGGGCGGTGCTGATGCGCTTTTTCAAGACAGGAGCGGGACAGTACGGCGAAGGGGACGAGTTTCTTGGCCTGAAGGTGCCGCAAACCCGCGAAGTTGTGAAGGCGGTGGCCAAGGAATTCCCGATAGACGAAGTGCCGGAACTGCTGCTGTCGCGCTGGCACGAGGTGCGGCTCTGCGGACTTCTGATTCTTGTGGCTAAGTTTGAGAAATTATCCGCCAGACGGTTGGCGGACAATGCGGAGGCAGCACGGCAGCGGGACATAATCCTCACCATCTACCTGAACTATGCCGAACAGGCCAACAACTGGGATCTGGTGGATTTGTCCGCTCCCAAGATATTGGGGAACTGGCTGTTATTGTCCACCTTCCTCGGCGGCAAGACATTGGGCATGCACCACGACCACAAGGTGCAAGTGATGGACCAGCTGGCCGCCAGCCCCTGCCTCTGGCGGCAGCGCATGAGCATGGTATGCACCTGGAAGACCCTGCAACAGGGCGATTCGTGGTGGTGCCTGCGCTATGCGGAAATCCACCTGCACCATCCGCACGACCTGATGCACAAGGCGGTCGGCTGGATGCTCCGTGAAATGGGCAAACGGGTCAGCATGGACCTGCTTCGCGATTTCCTCAGCCGGTACGCCAACGAGATGCCCCGCACCACCCTGCGTTACGCAATAGAACAGATGGATGACAGGGAACGTAAAATGTGGATGATGTAAAAAAAAAATGGCGGGATTTCCATCCCGCCATTTTTATGAAGAAACTTCCGCTATGCGTTGCGGATGGCTGCCTGTGCGGCGGCCAGACGCGCCACCGGCACGCGGAACGGCGAGCAGGAGACATAGTTCAATCCGGCCCGGAAGAAGAAATCGACCGAGGCGGGATCGCCGCCATGCTCTCCGCAGACGCCGCATTTCAGCACCGGACGGGTGCTACGGCCTCTCTCAACACCCAACTTCACCAGTTCACCAACGCACTCCTGGTCGAAGGTGTTGAACGGGTCGGCAGGGATAATCTTCTCGTCGATGTACTTGTGCACAATCGCGTTGACATCGTCGCGGGAGAAACCGAAAGTCATCTGGGTCAAATCGTTGGTTCCGAACGAGAAGAACTCGGCCACCTCTGCAATCTGGTTGGCGACCAGGGCTGCGCGCGGAATCTCGATCATGGTACCGAACATGTAGTTGAAACGGATGCCGTATTTCGCCTGCACCTCTTCATGCACACGGTCGGCAATGGCCTTCTGGTTCTGCAGCTCGCGCACGTTGATGGTCAACGGGACCATAATCTCCAGATGCGGATCCATGCCCTCCTTCAGCAGCTCGGCTGTGGCGGAGAACAGGGCGCGGAACTGGGTTTCGGTGATTTCCGGATAGATGATGCCCAGACGCACACCGCGGAGACCCATCATCGGGTTGACCTCATGCATCTCCTCGACACGCTTTTTCAGATCCTCATATTTCATGCCGCGCTCCTTGGCAACCTTGCGCTGCTGCTCTTCGCCCTGAGGGACGAACTCATGCAACGGGGGGTCCATCAGACGGAAGGTGAGAGGCTTGCCGTTCATCACCTTCAGTGTGCCCTTGGCGGACTCGCGGATATAGGGCTCCAGTTCGTCCAGAGCGGACTTACGGCGCTCCAGCGTGTCTGAAAGGATCATGTTGCGCAGCTTCTCCAGCGGCTTCTCGCTGTTCTTGCCATAGAACATGTGCTCGATACGGAACAGGCCGATGCCCTCCGCACCGAAATCCAAGGCGGTCTGCGCATCCTCGGGGTTGTCGGCATTGGTGCGGACACCCATCGTGCGGTATTTGTCAACAATCTTCATGAATTCCTTGAAGAGCGGGTTCTCGGTATTCTTCGCCATCGGAATCTCCTCAGCGTAGACCCAGCCCTTGGTGCCGTTCAGACTCAGGATGTCACCCTCATTGAAGCTCTTTCCGCAAATCTCCAGCTTGCCGGCTTCAAAATCGATCTTAACGTCGTCGCAACCGACGATGCAGCACTTGCCCCATCCGCGGGCGACCAGTGCGGCGTGCGAGGTCATGCCTCCACGGGCGGTCAGGATGCCGTTGGCGGCACGCATGCCCTCCACATCCTCCGGATTGGTCTCCTCACGCACAAGGATGTTGGCGATTTTCTGCTTGTGATACTCCATGGCCTTTTCGCTGGTGAAGGCGATTCTGCCGACAGCACCGCCGGGGCCTGCGGGCAGACCCTTGGCCAGAACCTTGAACTTCTTCTCTTCGGCCTGGTTCAGGATCGGATGCAGGAACTCGTCCAGCTGGGACGGGGAGACGCGCAGCACGGCGGTCTTCTCGTCAATCAGCCCCTCCTTCATCATGTCCATAGCCATGGTCAGGGAGGCGACACCGGTGCGCTTGCCGACGCGGCACTGCAGCATGAACAGTTTGCCCTCCTGGATGGTGAACTCGATGTCGAGCATGTCGTGATAGTTCTTTTCAAGGATTGAACGGATCTCGCACAGCTCCTTATAGGTTTCGGGCATAAGCTCCTGCATTGATTTCAGGTGCTTGTTCTGCTCGTTCTTGGTGTCGTCGTTCAGCGGGTTCGGCGTGCGGATACCGGCCACGACATCCTCACCCTGCGCATTGATCAGCCATTCGCCGTAGAACTTGTTCTCGCCGGTGGCGGGGTCGCGGGTGAATGCGACGCCGGTTGCGGAGCTGTCGCCCATGTTGCCGAAGACCATCGACTGCACATTGACTGCAGTGCCCCAGTCATCGGGAATACCCTCGATGCGGCGGTAGGCGATAGCCTTCTTGCCGTCCCAAGATTTGAACACGGCCTTGATGCCGCCCTCAAGCTGCGCCTTGGCGTCATCCGGAAACTCGGTGCCAAGAACCTCCTTGATGCGTTTCTTGAACGCTTCTGCAAGCTCCAGCAGCTCTTCGGCCTTCAGCTCGGTGTCGGACTTGTAGCCCTTCTTCTCCTTGTATTCGTCCAGCATGTCATCCAGCTGCTTGCGGATGCCCTTGCCGTCGGCAGGCTCGATGCCCTCAGCCTTCTCCATCACCACGTCGGCATACATCATGATAAGACGACGGTAGGAATCGTACACGAAACGGGGGTTGCCGGTCTTTTTGATCAGACCGGGGATGGTCTTGGAACTCAAACCGATGTTCAGCACGGTGTCCATCATGCCCGGCATAGAAGTACGCGCACCGGAACGGCAGGAAACCAGCAGCGGATGGTCGGCGTCGTCATATTTGAGACCCATCAGGTTCTCCATGTTCTTCATGCCCTTCCAAACCTCATCCATCAAGGTTGCAGGCAACTGGCAGTTGTTGGCATAATAAGCGGTGCAGCACTCGGTGGAAATGGTCAGTCCCGCCGGAACCGGCAGTCCAAGCAGACACATTTCAGCCAGATTTGCTCCCTTTCCGCCCAACAAATTCTTCATGTCGGCCTTACCTTCGGCTGTTTTTCCGCCGAACGTGTAAACATACTTCGTATTATTCATCTGTATACGTTTAGGTTATATTGAAAAATAAATTATAATTTCAGAAATGCAAATTTACGCGAAAAAAAAACTCCATTTGACAGACATCGGCTTTTTTTTTTCATAGGCTCAAAACCTCATGCAAACGATGGTTCCGTGCCACATCCACAGGGAGCACCAGCCGTCCCCTGAGCAAAGGATAACTGTGGGCACGCCCTTCTGGCAGATCCACTCCAATGGACTTGAATACAAAAACAACAAACTCCGTGCAGTACATACGGCTGCTGTCAGTGATGTCGTAGGCATGGTCGAACGGGATACGGCGTGCATGCAGCTGCCGACCCTTCCGGCAGACCGCCTCCAAAGCCTCCGCCGTCGTGTCATAGCGCATCACACATAGGGAAACCGCCCTGTCAGGACGCAGAAAAAGAGGAAGCGGGTCATTTTTTAGAATCTCCTCACCATCAGTATCTTCCGCTTCGCCAGGGACAGCATGAAGCACTCTCCACGCCCCCGCCTCACGCACCAGCAAACCCACATGGGAATACTGCCCGCTGCGGTCAGCCGACACCACCGCCTGGCTCTCCAGCCCCAATCCCAGCCTGAATATCAGATCCCCCTCCTGCAACAGTGCCGTGTCCAAAAGGGGATATAAAGGTTCCACCACCGCCTTTTCCTCCGAAGAGGAACATGCGGCAAACAAAAGGGAAAGCAGAAGCGGAAGAGAGCGAAACAGATCCCTTACTTGGACATGGGGTCGATTTTCCACTCCCCATTCTGCTTGACCACCCGGATATCGCTCTGGCTTTTCTCGCCGTTCCCCCATACAAAGTTGGCATAAACCATCACCACGGAATCACTGCAAACTGAATCCCGGAGAATCTCATAGGATTTGATGCCGTCATAGGTTTCGACACTCTCTTTCAGCTTGCCAGCAATTCCCTTCATCTGCGCTTCCTCATCCCCGCCCAGTTCGCTGACCGTGCAGAAACATTGCGCCGATTTTTCATAATCCTTGTCGATCAAGGCATTATAATAGGTTTTCACAACACCTTTCGGTGTGTTTTTTGAACAGCCGGCCAGCAGGAACAAAGCTGTAACCATCATGAAAAGACCAATTTTCTTCATCGTAAAAAAAATAATGTTCAGATTTGCAAAAGTAGCAATTTTTTTCATACAAAAACGGGCCGTCATAAAAATAATCGGAAAAAGTCTGTCCATATTGTATTTTTGATTACCTTTGCCGCTTTGTATTTAATTATTTATTATTAATTTATTTAATTGTTAATCAAATGAAAGCAGTATCTATTAGCGGTTCTGTCAGGCAGAACGTAGGGAAAAAGGATGCAAAAGCTGTGCGCAAACAGGGACTCGTGCCGGGTGTTTTATACGGCGGCGAACAGCAAATACCATTTTTGGTGAAAGAAATGGACATGAATGCCCTCATCTATACTCCCGAAGTGAAATATGCCGAACTGAACCTTGAAGGCAAGACCTATCCTGCCACAATCCAGGAGCTCCAGTTCCATCCTGTCACAGGAAAACTGTTGCATGTGGACCTTTTGGAGGCCGTCCCCACCCGTCCGGTCACAATCGCCATTCCCGTCAAGATAGTCGGCACCGCCCCTGGCGTGCTGCGCGGCGGAAAACTGGCCAAGAAAGCCCGCAAGCTGAAAGTGCGCGGCGCTTTGGAGAACATTCCGGAATGTGTGACAGTCGACATCAGCAACATGGACATTCTCGACACCATCCGTGCCGGTCAGATCCAGATCGACAACGTGGAGGTGGTCGATGTGCCCTCTACCATCATCGTGGCCGTGCTCTCATCGCGTAACGTGACCGAAGCCGCCACCGAAGAGGAAACCGCAGCAGCTACGGAATAGTCTTCGATTGTTTATTAAAAAAAAAGAGAGCCGGATGGCTCTCTTTTTTTTGTGTCTTTATTTGATGTTGGGTTCCTCAAGACCGAGGTGCTGTTTCTTATCGACAACCTTCAGGATGACACCCAGGATGAGGGCGGCAATACCCAAGCATGCCAGCATCACGAGCGGCCAGGTGTAGTCGTACTGAACAGCGGCCTGCTCGGAAATGGCCTGCACTTGGGCGGAGGCCTGTTCCGGGGTCATCATACCACTGGTAACGGCTGCGGAAGTCTCCTCCTTAATTTGGGCAATGCGGGCAACAATCTCGGGATTGGTATTGTCAAGCACCTTGCCTATGAGCAGCGGGAAGAGCCACAAACCGATGTTCTGAATCCAGAAAATCAGGGCGTAGGCGGAACCGATGATTTTCTCGTCCACCAGTTTCGGCACGCTGGGCCACAATGCAGCGGGAACCAAAGAGAAAGAAGCACCCAAAACCAGGATGGTGAGGTATGCCACGACAACGCCTCCGATTTCACTTCCCTTGAATCCGGGAAGGATGAAAGCAAATGTCAAGTGACATATAATCAGCAATAAAGAACCGATCATCAACATGGAGGCGGCTTTACCCTTGTGGTCAACATAGTTGCCCAAAATCGGGGTGATGGCCACGGCCAGAAGCGGGAAGACGGCGAAGATGGTCTCGGCAGTGCCGCGCATGTAACCCATCCAGCAATAGACCACCAAAGCCACCACAGCAGCAACCATCAGACCGACTTTCACGGTTTTGTTCTTGGAGAAGTTGCTGGTGAAGGAGCAGACGGCCACTGCAAGCATAATGATGTATTGGATGATGGTCACGCTGCTGTCTGCCCAGAAGCCTTCGCCAGGATTGAGGGTAAGGTTGCATTGCAGCATGTTCACCGCATATTTCTGGAAGGGGAAGATGGCGCTGTAATAAAGCACGCAGAGCAGGGCCACCAGCCAGAAACCGCCGGAAGAAAGAATCTTGCCGATATCGGAAACCTTGAAAGGATCGTCCTTTTCCTCGGCTTCGCCGGTTTGAGAATCCAGTTTTTTGTCCATGAAGAAATAGACGATGAACATCATCAGCGCGATGCAGAGCAGCACCACACCGAAAGCCACCGAACGGGAGACATCAATGTTACCACCTAATTTTGCGAAGAAGGGCGAGAAAATCATGCAGGTGGCGACACCCAGGCGGGCGAGAGCCATCTCAGAGCCCATGGCCAAAGCGGTCTCACGGCCTTTGAACCATTTCACAATACCACGGGAAACCGTGATGCCGGCCATCTCCACACCGCAGCCGAAAATCATGAAGCCCACAGCGGCCACCTTGGCGGAAGCGGGCATTCCCTCATAGAACGGGGCGACACCAAGCTGTTCAAAGCCGGGAATGTGATTCAAATGGTTGGTGAACCAAGTCTCCAAACCGCTGCCGTAAAAGGATTCCGACACAGCATAATACTTGATCAGTGCACCGATGAGCATCACCGCACCGGAAAGCACCGCCGTAAAGCGGACCCCCATTTTGTCCAGAATGATGCCGGCAAAAATCAGGAAGAAGACGAACACATTCAAAAACGTCTCTGCCCCCTGCATGGTGCCGAAAGCGGTTGAATCCCATCCTCTTGTCGATAGCATGAGGTCTTTGATAGGCGAGAGGATGTCCATAAAGATGTATGAACAGAACATCGCCAAAGCCAATAGCAGCAGTGCTGTCCACCGCATGCCCGCGCTGTCGCGCAACGTAAGTTTTTCTGTCATTTTACTATTTGTTTAATGATACATAATATTGATTGTCAAACAAAACAGAACCGGAAGAAAATTTCTTCCGGATTTTATAACGCCAAATGCGTCGGAATAGTATTGCACCGCACATTTTTTTCGGCACAAATTACAAATTTTTGCGAATAAGTCCTGCCGTTCTACAAATTTTTGCGATTAACTCGGCGAAAAATGCAAATTTTTGCGAATAATTCGTCAAAAAGTGCAAATTTCTGCGAATAACTGCGGATTTTTGACAAATTTTGTAGAATAGCGGGGCATTTCCTACTCCCTATACCTTACCCACTTCCACAGCTCCTTGTAGGAAATCTTCTTGCCGTACATGAGGATGCCGGTGCGGTAGATTTTGGCCGCGATCCAGATGGTGGCCATGCAGCCTAAAAGCATCAGCGAGGCGGAGAGCAGAAGCTCCCACGAGGCCACCGCCGAGGCGCCGAACGGAATCCTTATAAGCATGGCTATCGGCGAGGTGAACGGAATTATTGAGAGCCAGAATGCCAGCGGGCCGTCAGGATGCTCCGCAATGCCTGCGGAGAGCACAATGGACAACAGCAAAGGTATTGTCAGCGGAAGCAGGAACTGCTGCGTGTCCGAATCGTTGTCGACCGCCGCACCCACCGCCGCATATAGCGAGGCATACAGGAAATATCCGGTGACGAAAAAGAAGACGAACCAGAGCAGCAGCTGCCGGAAATCAATGGTCTGCAGCGATTTCACAAACTCGTTCTCCGGAGCCTCATCCTGTACCTGCTTCAAGCTGAGCAGAAACTGGTCGTAGTTGGCTGGTGCCTGCTGCCGGACCTCCACTCCATGCTGCTGCACGGTAAAGACCTCCGGATAGGCCACCCTGAAAACGCCAAGGATGCCTGCCAGCAGCACCACCCAAATCGCCAGCTGGGTAAGCCCTATCAGCGCGATGCCCACAATCTTGCCGATCATCAGCTGGATGGGACGCACCGAGGAGACAATCAGCTCAACCACACGGTTGCTCTTCTCCTCCTGCACGCCACGCAGCACCATCGAGCAGTACATGAAAATGAAGAAATAGATGACAAGCCCGACCACCAGCCCCAGCACCTTCTGCACATCCTTGGTGTAGGAGGCCTGCCGGGTCTCGCTGCCGTCCTCGTTCACGAACATCTGCCCAAGCATTATCCGGTCGGTATGCTGCGACAGGTATGTCCGGAGCGAATCCTGGTCCAGACCGAACTCGTCCACAAGAATCTCCGCGCTCAGGTTCTGCTTCATGGAGGAGAGGATGTTTGACATCACGCCGGACTCCAGCGTGTTTGCCGTGTATACCACACCTCCGAGGATGGTGCTGTTGTACGGCACGTAAAGCACGGCATCGTACTTTTTCTCAAGCAGCTGCATCTTCAGCAGCGGCAGCGGCTCATTAACGTATTCATAGAACATCTCCTTGTCGTTGGCGCTGTTAAGCCTGCCGAAAAGGTTGGTCTCGTCAAGGACGGCGATATGCACCGAACGGTCGCCCCTCATGGCGAGGAAGGCGGGGGTGATAATCAGCGCGGCCATCAGGATGGGGCCGAGAATTGTAAGTATCAGGAACGACTTTTTCCGCACCGCCTGGCGGTATTCACGCCGCATGACAGTCCATATCTTATTCATCTCCACCTCCTTTCTGCATCTGTTTGACCTGTGCTATAAAAATGTCGCTGACCGAAGGCAGCAGCTCCCTGAAGGAGACCACCTGCACCACCGGCAGCAGCACCGAAAGCAGCTGGTTGGGCGTGGCCTCCGGATCCAGCCTGAGCTGCACCGCGCAACGTTCAGGCGATTCCAGGACCTGCACCGTCGTGAAGAGTTCCGGCTGCAGGCTGTTCCAGTCCACAGGGGAGCCGCCAGGCCGGTACTCCACCTCAAACAGGTGCTGCCTGAAACGCCGCCGCACCTCCTGCACCGTACCCTCAAGGATTTTTTTGGAGCGGTTTATCAGCACAATGTCGTCGCACAGCTCCTCAACCGAGGCCATGTTGTGGGTGGAGAAGATGATGCTGGCGCCATTTTCGCGCAGCCGGAGCATCTCCTCCTTCAGCAGCCCGGCATTGATTGGGTCGAAGCCGCTGAAGGGCTCGTCAAAGATAAAGAAGGGAGGCTCGTGGATGACCGTGGAGATGAACTGCAGCTTCTGCTGCATCCCCTTTGAGAGCTCCTCAACCGGACGGTTCCACCAGGAGCCGATTTCAAACTTGTCAAGCCAATGCCGCGCACGCCGCTCCGCATCCCGTTTCGGGACGCCCTTAAGCTGCGCCAGGTACACCAGCTGCTCCCCCACCTTCATTTTGCGGTACAGCCCGCGCTCCTCCGGCAGGTATCCGATTTGGGCGATATGCCTCTGCGAAAGACGCTCGCCCCGGAAGAGCACCTCCCCCTCATCGGGCGCGGTTATCTGGTTGATGATGCGGATAAGTGTGGTTTTGCCGGCGCCGTTCGGCCCAAGCAGCCCCACAATCCGGTGTTCCCCAACAGCCATACTTACGTCATCCAATGCGGTAAGGGTGGCGAACCGCTTGGAGACATGGCGTACCTCAAGCACCTCCATAGGCTATGCCTCAGTCAGTTTACCCTTGTCGGGCTTCGGGAAATCCTTTGATTTGCCGATTTGCCTCTTCAGCGCGTCAATCGCCTGGTCGGTCGCCTCCTCGAAGGTTTTGCACTGTTTGCTGGCCAGCAAATCGTTCCCCTTCAGTTTGAGCCTGATTTCGGCAATCTTGTTTTCAGGCTTGTCGGTGTTGTCCAGCTTGAGCGTCACCTCGCTGCCGAAAATCCCCTCGTGCAGCTTGCCGATGCGTTCGATCTTCTTGACGATGAACTGTTCCAGATCCTTGTCCGCTTTGAAATGCACTGAATTGATGTTGATGTTCATAAGGCAAATGTTTTTTTATTCCCTTGGATGGGATTGTTGATAAATCTTTTTAAGTTTCGCGATGGATGTATGGGTATATATTTGCGTGGCGGAGAGGTTGGCGTGCCCCAACAGCTCCTTGATGGCGTCAAGCTCCGCGCCGCCGTCTAACAGATGGGTGGCGAAGGTGTGACGCAGCACATGCGGGCTTTTCTTCCGCACGGAGGTCATTTCCAAAGCCTCATGCACCACACGGTAGATGAGCATCGGATAGACCGGCTTCCCCTTGGCGGTCACAAACAGTGGCGACTCCGGCTTCACAGGACCGAGCGCAGCCTCCCTTACAGCGACATAGGCCAGCAGACGGTCGCGGAAATCCGGCATGAAGGGGAGCATCCGCTCCTTGTTGCCCTTGCCGAGAACCCTCACCTGCAGCCGTCCGAAATCGAAATCGCCCAGACGGAGCGCGGCCAGTTCGCTCTGCCGCAGCCCCAAGGCGTAAAAGGTCTCCACCATCATGGCGTTGCGCACCGTTTCAAAGGAATCCTCCTCCGACTCCATGCGCTCCATAAGACGCTCCATCTGCGGCTCCGTCACGAACGAGGGAAGCCGCTCCGACATTTTCGGGGCGATGATTTTCTCCATCGGGTTGGCCGTCAGGCAGCCCTCCCGCTGCAAAAAACGGTAGAACGATTTGAGGGATGATATTTTGCGCCGTATGCTGCGGGCGGTGTCCCCGTGCTCCGCGCGGCTGCCGAGCCAGGCGCGGATTTCGGCGGCATCCGCCTTTTCCGGCTCCTTCGGGGAGATATGAAGGGCGAATTGCTCCAGGTCGGTCCTGTATGCGGTCACCGTGTGCGGGGAATTTCTCCGCTCGGTTTCCAGATACTCCAAAAAATCAGCAACTTTACCCATATCTCAAAAATCATCTTTGCATTTGCAAAAATAGCATTTTTATAATATGAAACGCAATTTCCGGAAAATTATTGCACCCGGGCGGCATTCCGTATTGGGATTTTGATTATTTTTGCAAAACCATTCTGCGGGAACGGAATGGATTT
>DBYD01000015.1:0-206 GCA_002309855.1 Bacteroidales bacterium UBA1195 | reverse complement strand
GTGCTGCTGAAGGAGCGGGTGAAAATCGTGGAGCTGCTTGAGAGCGAAAGCAACCAACAAAACGAAGACGACAAGTTCAACCGTGTGGACATCAAGGCAAAGAACAGCAAAGGCGAGATTATCCTCGTGGAGATACAGCAGTCGGAGGAGTACTACTACCTGCAGCGGATGGTCTACGGTGTGGCCAAGACCATCACCGAGCACAT
>DBYD01000046.1:249-15981 GCA_002309855.1 Bacteroidales bacterium UBA1195 | reverse complement strand
AATTCTTTCTCCCCTTTGAAATAGGAATCCAGCGTGGTTGTGAGCAGCGATTTGCCGAACCTGCGCGGGCGGCTGAGGAAAACATACTTGTTTTTTGTCATCTGCCATACAAGGTCGGTCTTGTCAATGTAAACGTAATTGCCTTTCCGTATCTCCGAAAAGGTCTGGATTCCAACAGGATATTTTCTTTCCAATGTCTGTTCCATGGGCGTGTGTTTTTGATTTTGCAAAGGTACTAAAAAATGGGATACGGATTTTCACCGCACGGGGCGTATTTTTTTCGCCACAACATTTGTCGCATCTTTCTGCCATGCGGGCAAAATTTTTCTGCAATAACCGCGTTATACTGTCATATTATTACAAGACAATGACAAGAAGAAGCAAAAACAGGAAGCCCAAGGACGAAAGCATTGAACAGAAACTGGCGGAGGTTTTCGCCAAATCGCCCTACCAGCCTTTTAACGTAAAGCAGCTGGCCGCCAAGTTAGGCGTGACCGACAAGGAGAAGCGGCAGCATATCCACGCCGCGCTGGAGCAGATGCTGGCATCGGCCATCCTCGTGTCGGCCAACCGCGGAAAATATAAGCTGAACCCGATTCATCTGGAGGCGGATGTGCGGAAGGTGATCCAGGGGCGCATCAGCATGAAGCAGACAGGAAAGGCCTATCTGATTCCGGACAACACGGAGCTGGAGGACATCTTCATCGCAGCCAACAACACCGGCAAGGCGCTGAACGGCGATGTGGTGAAGGTGCACCTTTTCCCTTCCCGCCGTGGCAAAAGGCCGGAGGGGCGCGTGGTGGAGGTGGTCAGGCGCGACAAGCAGCGTTATGTGGGCACCTTGCGCATTTCGCGGAACATCCGCTATTTCACCTTTGACGATATCGGCAACTCCTTCTCGGCCATGGTCTCCGGGGACAACCTGCGCGGCGCCAGGGACGGGCAGAAGGTGGTGGCCAAGCTGGTTGAGTGGCCCGACAACATGCGCAATCCGGTGGTGGAAATCACGCGGGTGCTGGGCTACCCCGGCGACAACGAGGTGGAGATGATGTCCATCCTGCTCGACCAGAACTTCACCAACGAGTTTTCCGCCCAGGTGGAGAAGGAGGCGGAGGCGCTGCCTGCGGAGATTCCTGAAAAGGAGCTGCATTCGCGCCGCGATTTCAGGGAGACGCTCACCATCACCATCGACCCGGCGGACGCCAAGGACTATGACGACGCCATCTCCTTCAAGGATTTGGGCAACGGCACCTTCCAGGTGGGTGTGCATATTGCGGATGTCTCCTATTACGTGCGTCCGAACACCGCCATCGATGCTGAGGCGCTGAACCGCGCCACCTCCGTATATCTGGTGGACCGCACCATCCCCATGCTGCCCGAAAAGCTCTGCAACCAGGTCTGCTCGCTCCGTCCGCATGAGGACAAGCTCTGCTTTTCAGCCGTGTTTGTGCTGGACGGGGAGGCCAAAATCTTGAAGCAGTGGATAGGCCGGACTGTGATCCATTCCGACCGCCGCTTCAATTACGACGAGGTGCAGGCCATCATTGAAAGCGGCGAAGGGGAGTATGCCGCCGAAATCCGACAGTTGGACCAGCTGGCCAAAAAGATGCGTGCGCAACGCTACGAAAAGGGCGCCATCAACTTCGGCTCGGAGGAGGTGAAGTTTGTGCTGGACGAAAAGGGCAAGCCTGTGGATGTATACATCCGTGAGGAGAAGGACTCAAACCGTCTGGTGGAGGAATACATGCTGCTGGCCAACAAGAAGGTGGCCGAACTCATCGGCAAGGTGCCGCAGGGTGCGGAGGCCAAACCGTTCGTATACCGTGTGCATGACCAGCCTCTGGAGGATAAGATCGGCACCTTCAACAACTTCATAGGCAAGTTCGGCTATGCCCTGCAGATGAAGTCACGCAAGGGGCTGGCCAATTCGATGAACCGGCTCTTCACCGAGGTGGAGGGCAAGGGCGAGCAGCACCTGATCGAGCAGCTGGCCATCCGTACAATGCAGCGTGCCGTCTATTCCACTGACAATATCGGCCATTACGGGCTTGGCTTCAAATACTACACCCACTTCACCTCGCCAATCCGCCGCTATCCCGACCTGATGGTGCACCGGCTGCTTACCCGCTACATGAAGGGCGAGCCTGCTGCCGACAAGACGCTGCTGGAGGAGAAGTGCAAGCATTCCTCCGACATGGAGCAGCGTGCTACGGAGGCGGAGCGCACCTCCGTCAAATATATGCAGGCTCTCTACCTCTCCGACAAGGTGGGGCAGGTGTTCGAGGGGCTGGTCTCGGGTGTGAGCAAGTGGGGAATCTGGGTGCAGCTTGACGGCAGCAAGTGCGAGGGAATGGTCTCCGTGAAGACCCTGAACGACGACTTCTACTATCTGGATGAGGAGAACTACCGCTACATCGGCCAGCGCAGCGGACGCATCTACCAGTTGGGCGGGCGTGCGAAAATCACGGTGCGCGGCGTTGATCTGGCTAAAAAGCAGATTGATTTCCTGTTTGTGAACGATTAATTCCTACTCTTTGACAAAGAGTTTGTTGAACTGCCCCCTGCCTCCGTATGTGCGTAAAAGGTAGGGGCCTTTATGCAGCGACTGCACGTCAATGACGGTTTCGCTGCCGGAAAACTCCCCCTCCATCAGCTTGCGCCCCTCCATGGAATAGATTTCATAACGGTGGCTGCTCTCCTGCAGCGGGGCGATGCGCAGCCGCAGCTGCTCCTGGCACGGGTTTGGGAAGATTGTGAGACGGCTGCCTTGTGCTCCGAACGGGATATGGCGGATCGAAACGGTGCTGTCCACACAAAAGCGGATGCTGTCGCGGTATCCGAAATCGATGCCGGAGCGGATGCAGCGTCCCTGCAGGAAAAGATGGAAGCTGCCCTGCCATCCGCCGTCCCTTCCGGTCAGGCCGTCCCCGGCGCTGTCCGTGATAATGAAGTCGTAACATCCCTCCTGCAGGCAGAAGGTGTCGCGATATGTGGTGGAGAAATTCAGCGGTTCCGGATTCTTCGCGATGGTGTCGCCGGACGCTGTTTTGAGTATCCAATGCGTTTGTGAGGGATAATAGTCTGTCCTGACCTCCCAGCTGGCTGATGCGCCACGGTGGTATGCGAAATTGCTCCGGAGGGTGTCGTTCGCGCTGTTCGCGTCACCCTGGAATGAGACCCATACAAGCAGGCTGTGCATTCCTTCGGCAAGGCCGTGCAGTGTATCGATGACCACGGTGTCAAGGCTGCCATATTTCCAGTTTCCCTGCCGTGTGATGCTGCGTGGTGGGAGGGAGTCCAGCATGTAGTGTATCTGAATGTCGGTGACAGGCAGGTTGCCGTTATTGCTCCAGCATACGGACGGCTTCAGTGTCATGCGGCATTCCTCCATATCGGGCTGCAGCAGTTCGAGCAGCTGCACGTCGGTTTCATAGTCGGAGGAGTCCGGATCCAGGCCGTTGAGCATTGTCGCTCCGGTGTGCAGGGGGTCAAGCCAGTCCTTCAGCCGTTGTCCGGCATTGTGGATATCTCCGCTCTCCCATGAGTAGGCCAGTTTCCCGAACACATCGTATCCCTCCTGGTACAGGCAGCTGGCTGTGCCGCCGTCCAGCTGTCCGATCACCTGCTGCTGTGCGTTGAAGAGCCCGCATCCTGACGAGCCGCCTTCGGTGGTGCCTTTTGACCAGAAGGGGACCTTCCAGTGGGTGTTACCGAAGGATTCCCCGTTGTTGTCGCTTTCGGCAAGTTTCTGGTTACAGACAGATATTTTCTTCACATCTCCGGAGGGATGGTGTATGCTTACGGCTGAGGATGCCGCCGTATCGTTGCAGTTCCATCCTGCGTAGTAGGTGTGGAAATAGGTGGGTGGTGTGCGGCTGAGTTTCAGCAGGGCGAAATCGGAGTCGTAGTTTTTGGCCACCACGGTCGCACCGGTGATTGAGAATCCTTCCTGATATGTGGAACTCTGGCAGTTGTCCGCCTCGTGCTGGAAAATGAACACCATGTTTGATGCCTGGGCGGTGTTGAGGCAGTGATATGCGGTGAGCAGGTATGGCGTGCGGTCCCTGGCGGTGTTGTTGACCAACGTGCCGCTGCAGAGTATTTTCGAGCCGTTCAGGATCATGCAGACAGCCCTCCGGGCCTGCTGATAGCCATCACCCTCCTTGCAGCGTATGTCAATGTTGCACCTCCCTGAATTCCCGTATTTCCCTTTCTGGAAAAAGAAGTCCTTGTATCCGTGCACAACGGTTGAAATCATGATTATCGCCTCATCGTCCGTCGTGGGCGGCTCGCGGTATTCCAGCACAATTTGGCCGCCGGGCAGCAACGGGGTGGCGAACCCGCCCCCAGGCAGATGGTTTGCGGATGTGTATGCGCCGGAAATGTGGCTGTGGTCGGCAGTGTATATGTGCAGTGTCGCGCCTTCCTGCAGATGGAGCCGTCCGAACTGCAGGTTTATGGAACAGGCCGAATCGGAGCGGAGCCCAAGCCTCCAGAGCCTTCCGCCGTCGGGAAGGTTCTCCCACAGGCCAGAATTGAGCGTGCTCAGCTGCACGGGAATCTCCACACCGAAAGTGTATTCGCCCCGTTTGTCCGCCTCCGCCTCCATTGTGCGGGCCGCCTCCATGTCAACCGCCGGCATCACTTCCGTCGGGACGATGGGGGATACGGCATGTGTGAAACTGTAGGGAAGGCCCCCCTCCTGTCCGCGGAGTGGGAGGAGTGTGCACAGGAAAAAGAGCAGCGGGATCAGGGATCTCTTATGCATGACGCTTCGGGTTTATTCCACGCTCCGTTGCCGGAAGACTTCAAAAAGCAGGATTCCGGTGGCGACGGAGACGTTCAGAGATTCGATCTCCCCGGTCATCGGGATGCGGACGCTGCGGTCGCAAAGTTCAAGTATTGCCGGGCTTATGCCTTCCCCTTCGCTGCCCATCACCACGCACAGCGGCTTGTCGTAGCTTTGTCCGTAGTAGGCCGCCTCCGCCTTTTCCGTACAGGCGACTATCTCAATTCCGCTCTCCTTCAGGTATGTGAGCGTTTCCGGAATGTTGTCGTGGCGGCATATTGGGATTTTGTGCAGTGCGCCGGATGAGGCCTTCACCGCATCCTCGTTGATTCTTGCCGTGTTCTTTGCCGGAACTATTATGGCATCCACACCGGCGCATACGGCGGTGCGTGCGATTGCGCCGAGGTTCCGCACGTCGGTCACCTTGTCAAGGTAGAGCAGCAGCGGCGTTCTGCCGTTCTCGAACAGAAAGGGGACAATTTGGGTTATGTCCTCGTACTGGATGGGCGAGATCAGGCAGATCACTCCCTGGTGGTTGCCGCGTGTCAGGCGGTTGAGCCTTTCGTTCGGAACATATTGGAAGGGGATGCCCTCCTCCCGGACATATTGGAATATCTCCTGAAACCGCTCGCCATAAAGCCCCTTGCGGAACAGGATGCGGTCGATGCTCTTGTGCGCGTGCAGAGCCTCCAAAGTCGGGTGCAGGCCGTATACCAGCAGATTGCTTTTGGGTTGCTTGTGCATCATTTTCAAAAATAATTAGAGGATGTTAGCCAGCTGCTCCTTGATTTTCTCCAGCTCGTCCTTCATCTTGACGACCCACTGCTGGATTTCAGCCTGGCAGGCTTTTGAACCCAATGTATTGATTTCCCGTCCTATCTCCTGGCTGATGAATGCCAACTTCTTGCCGTTAAGCGGCTCCTTCATGGTTTCAAGGAAGTAGGCGCAGTGTTTGCGCAGCCGTACTTTCTCCTCTGTAAAGTCCAGTTTTTCAAGATAGAAGATTATCTCCTGCTCCAGCCGGTTCTCGTCAAAGTTCTGGAACTGGTCGCGGTTGTCCGCAAGCGACTTGTACAGCCGCCCCTTGATCTGGCCGATGCGGTTGTTCTCTAACGGTTCGATTTCGTCCAGATAGTCCAGAATAAGCTGTATGCGTTTTTTGAAATCCTCAGCCAGCGCGGCACCCTCCTCACAGCGGCTTGCCACCGCTCGGTCACAGGCTTCAATGATGGTGTTTTCAAGCTGTTTCCACAGGGTGTCATCCAGCTCGTAGTGCGGGGATTCTATCACATCAGGCATTTTCATTACGATGGAAAGCAGATCCTCATGGATGCCCAGCTCGTCTGAAATTTCACGGAATGTCCGGTAGTATTGCTTTATAAGCTGCTTGTTGATGTGTGGCGCTTCCGCTGTCTCCTTTTTGTCGATGGAGACGGAGCATTCAATTTTCCCCCTTGAGAGCCTCTCCATTACCAATTGGCGGATTTCATTCTCTTTTCCCACCTCCTTCAGCTCCGAAGGCCATTTCAGGGTAAAGTCAAACTGTTTGGAGTTGATGCTTTTGATGTTGACTGTCAGTATGATCGCTTCGCCTTGCAGGGTGCTGTTTCCGAAGCCTGTCATGGATTGTAGCATATCTGTACCCGTTATAGATTTTCTGCAAAAAAACTGAAATTCACTTTGCCGTATGAGCGGTGCTGGAAAAAATGGGGCAGTGTGTCAAACCGGTGATCATGCGGATGTTCAATTACCAGAAAACCGTCCGGCAGCAGAAGTTGCTGCCCGAAAACCAGTTCCGGTATCTTGTCATACTGTTCCCAGTCGTATGGCGGGTCGGCAAAGATGACATTGAACTGCTGCATGCAGTGGCCAAGAAAAGGGAGCGCATCGGCCTTGACAGCGCGCATATTTTCAAACTGCAGTGCATTTGCGGTCCTGTTCATGAACTGGACACACTGCTGGTGGATGTCCACGGAAAGTACTGACAATGCGCCGCGTGCGGCGAACTCGTAACTAATGTTCCCGGTGCCTGCGAACAGATCCAGCACACGTATGTTGTCAAAGAAAAAATAGTTGTTAAGGATGTTGAAGAGGCTCTCCTTCGCCATGTCAGTGGTCGGACGTACCGGCAGCCCTTCCGGTGCATTGATTTTCTTTCCCCGATGGTTTCCGCTGATGATCCGCATGGCTATTCTTCCTGAAAAAGCAGGTCGCAGTAACGGTGCTGCTCCTGCTGGATGAATGGAACCCCGCTGTCCAGTAACCGCAGGGAGGGGAAGAATTTTTTGGTGAAGGTATAGATCATGGAATTCTCCTCCACCTCCCCACCGATGTACATGCTGACATCTTGTGCGGAACCGAATGTGTTGTGGGCGAATCCGGCGAAATAATATAGGAAGTCGTTCGGATTGTTGAATGCAAAACTGTTTGTTCCTAACATTTTTTTCCCATCTGCCGCAGCAATGTCCAGATGACCGTCCTCCACGAACGCCACCATTTTCCTGATGCCTTCCTGACGGGCAAGCAGTTGGAGCAGAAGGTAAATTCCGCTTTGCAACCGGACATCCGGATGGAGGGAAAGGATTTCGTGGTACAGGTTCTTGTCCCATCCGGAAAGGTTGTATAGTCCGAATGCTTCCACCAGTTCCTCCATTGGGGTGAATTTGTATGGCGTGTCTGTCAGCAGCTGGAGATAGAGGTTTTTGTCCGCTTCGTTGAACAGCTCTTTCGGGATTTGGGCATGTGGCCGGTTGAAACAAATCCAACGGATTCCGCCTCCGGTTTGCCATTGCCCTTCTGTTTCCGAAAGCAGGTGCATTTTCCCGTTCAGCGGGTAGTCCTCTTCAAACAGATGCTCTTCTATCAGGGCCACATGACGGTTTGCAGGGTCAAAAATGGCAATGCAGAACCCTTTGTCCCAAAAACGGATGCTTTTTACGTGGGCGGAGAGGTTATCCGGTTTGTCGTCGTTCTTGTACCGAAAGGTGATCCGGGTGCCCATCTATTGCCAGTTGCCGTTGGTGGAGGCCTCTGTCAGTGAGCCCAGAATCAGGTCAATGACATTATCCTTGTAGTTGTAGTCAGGTCCAAGGAACTGTTTCTGCATGTTGCCGTAAAGCAGTTTTCCAAGGAAAGCCTTCCTGACGCGCGGGTCGTTGTCCAGGTTTTTCATGTATTGGGAGCGGAGCGCCTTGACTTCATATACCTGCACAGGAACATTTCCGGTACGCAGGGTGTCTGCGGCAATCAGGAACTGCTCTTTCCCGGAATATGGTACAAGGTCGAATGTGTTGATGTCCAGGTTGGGGAGGGTTTTTACCATCTCCTCTTTCGCGTTCAGGACCACAGTGTCCCTTCTGACCAGTTTCAGTTTTATGGCCTGAGCCTCTGTCATGGAGTCGGGAACGTTGCCCTCTTTGACAACCACGCGCATCTTTCCGTTTTCCCAGAAATCCTTCAGTTGGTCAAAATTCCCTGCATACGAGCCTTTTTCGTTTTTATAGAAGGTTTGCAGGGTGCGGATGTCCGAAAGCTTTTGGATGACCTCGGCCTTCCGTGCTTCATACACTTCATTGAATTTCTCCGGTCGTGAAAGGGAGCGGTAAATCGCGACAATGAGTACGAGAATGACCAGAATCAGTCCGGCCTGAATCAGAACAAAATTTTTATTTTTCATTTTAACTACTTGTTATTTAGTTTATTCAAAAAATTAATACTCTTACTTTAAAGTTTTCACATACAATTTGCAAATGTAACAAAAAATCGGATACCAATTGGCGCATACGTTGGCAAAGAATCGCAGTGAAAATGCTAACCTACATAAATTCAATTTATTTGTTTTTCAACCGGTGGATAATTTACCGAATAGTGCAGCCCGATGCTCTCCTTTCTCTGGGAGGCGGCGCGGATAATCAGGTATGCGCAGGCGATCAGATTCCGCAGTTCGCTCAACTCCTCGGTAAGGACGGAGCGTTTGTAGAGGTCTTCCGTCTCCTTGTAGATCAGGCTCAGCCGGTCGTATGCCCGTTTCAGTCGGAGGTCGGAGCGGACAATGCCCACGTAGTTTGACATCAGTTCCTGAAGCTCCTTGCGGGTCTGGGTCACCAGCACCATCTCCTCGTTGAATACCAGCCCTTCAGCGTTCCAGTCCGGCACTTCGTGACAGATGCTGATATCTTTTATTTTCCGGATGGCATCCATCGCCGCATTGTGGGCGTACACTATGGCTTCCAATAGTGAGTTGGATGCCAGGCGGTTGCCTCCGTGCAGTCCGGTGCGTGAGCATTCGCCTGCTGCATAAAGGTGCCGGATCGACGATTCGCCGTTGCGGTCCACAAGGATGCCGCCGCACTGGTAGTGCGCCGCCGGACGTATCGGAATCATATCGTTTGATATGTTTATTCCGAGGTCCAGACATTTGGCGAAAATGTTCGGGAATCCCTCCATCAGCGCCCTTTTCCCCAGATGGCGGGCATCCAGATACAGGTATTCCGCCCCGCTGATTTTCATTTCATTGTCAATGGCGCGGGCGACAATGTCCCTTGGCGCGAGCGAAAGCCGCGAGTCGTATTTCTGCATGAACTCCTCACCCTTGATGGTCTTAAGGATGGCTCCTGCACCGCGCAGCGCCTCGGTGATCAGGAATGCCGGCTTCTCACCCGGATGGTACAGGCTGGTCGGGTGGAACTGCACAAACTCCATGTCGGCCACCTTCCCCCTTGCACGGTGCACCATTGCAACTCCGTCGCCGGTGGCTGTGAGCGGGTTGGTGGTGGTGGTGTAGACGTTCCCGCTGCCGCCGGTGGCCAGCAGGGTCACTTTGGCAAGGTAGGTCTCCACCTTTTTTGTTCGGGAGTCCAGCACGTATGCACCGTAGCACTCTATGTCCGGTGTGTGGTGTGTGACCCACTGCCCCAGATGGTGCTGGGTGATGATTTCAACAGCATACTGGTTTTCAATTAGCTCGATGTTAGGATGGTTGTGGATCTCCTCCAGCAGCCCACGTTCCACCTCCGCACCGGTGTTGTCCTTGTGGTGCAGTATGCGGAAGTTGGAGTGTCCGCCCTCGCGGTGCAGGTCGTACAGCCCGTCCGGACGTTTGTCAAAACGTATGCCGTAGCGGATTAGCTCCTTGATGCGTTCCGGCGCCTCAGTGATGGTCATGCGGACCGTCTCCTCGTCGCAGATGCCTGCACCGGCCACCAGCGTGTCCTGGATGTGCTTTTCAAAACTGTCGGTGTCGTAGATGACCGCAGCAATGCCGCCTTGCGCGTATCGTGTGGAGCCTTCTGCGGCGTCCGCCTTCGTCAAAACGCAGACTTTTCCGTAATCCGCCACCTTCAAGGCGAAGCTCAGTCCGGCAATGCCGGAACCAATAACCAGAAAATCAACCTCTTTCATTATTGTAAAAATAATATGGTTCCAAAATACAAAAGTAACTAAAAATACGTTATCATTATTGGTATGAAGAAAGTATTGCCCATTGGGGAGATTGACAGGAGTTGGTCCCTTTTTCTTGACAGGGACGGTGTTATCAACGAGCGGATTGTGGACGGATATGTGCGGAATCCCGCCGAGTTTGTGATTTTGCCGGATGTGCGGGAGGCTATGGCGCATCTGCGACGGCGGTTCGGACGCATCTTTCTGGTTACAAACCAGCAGGGTATCGGCAAGGGTCTTATGGACGTGCAGGATCTTGAGCAGGTGCACGGCTACATGGAGGCGGAGCTGGAATTCCCGTTCGACCGCATCTATTTCTGTCCGGAGCTTGCCGCTGCGAACAGTCCCTTCAGGAAACCGGAGATCGGCATGGCCCTGCAGGCGCAGAGGGATTTTCCGGATGTGGATTTCTCACGCTCTGTGATGGTGGGGGACGCGGTGTCGGATATGCTTTTCGGCGAAAAGGCGGGGATGTATACGGTCTTCATCCCCGGTGCCGCCGCATCCTGGCCTGATGCCGATTTGCAATGCGAATCATTGTATGACTTCGCGCAGCGGTTGGGGAAATTTTTTCATACTATTCCCCCTTTCTGATTACAATATCATTGGAGTCTGACACAAGAATATATGGAACGGCAAATCTTGCAAGGGCTATATTATACCCGGGAGCAATTTCCAAATCGAATAATGTGTCGGCGACATATAGCAAATTTATAATATACTGGGGTACAAATGGTTGTAAAAATGAAGGAAAATCTCGTTTTTTTTCTGTCCCCGTGCGGCGGAAATCCGTATCCAATTTTTTAGTACATTTGCAAAATCAAAAACACACGCCCATGGAGCAGACGACAGAAAGAAAATATCCCGTTGGAATCCAAACCTTTGAAAGGCTAAGGATGGAAAATTACCTGTATATTGACAAAACCGACCTTGTCTGGAAAATGACGAAGGAAAGCCCCTTTGTGTTCCTCAGCCGTCCACGCAGGTTCGGAAAATCATTACTCACCACCACCCTGGACTCCTATTTCAAAGGGGAGAAAGAATTGTTCCAAGGGCTGAAAATCATGGAGCTGGAGAAGGAATGGAAAACCTATCCGGTGTTTCATGTTGATTTGAGCGTGGCGAAAAACCAGTCTTCGGCAAAAGAACTTAAGAAAACTCTGCTCTATTTGATGGATCCCTTGGTGGAAAAATACGGCAAAAAGAAAACCGAAACGCTTCCGGGAAAACTGTTGGCAGGTCTGATACGCCGCGCTTACGAACAGACCGGAGCACAGGTTGCCGTAATAATTGACGAATACGATGCGCCGCTGCTTGATGTGTTGCATGAGGAGAAATTGCTGCCGGAATACCGCCAAGTGATGCAGGAGTTCTACCAGCCGCTGAAGGCCAATGAGGCCATGATCCGCTTCTGCTTCATCACCGGAATCACCAAGTTCTCGCAGCTGAGCATCTTCTCCACCATCAACAACCTGAAGAACATCTCAATGCTTCCGCAATACTCCACGCTATGCGGCATCACGGAACAGGAGCTTGTCACCGACATGGCGGAGGACATCCGGCAGATGGCTGAAGTGTTCGGTTGTTCGTTTGAAGAGATGCATTCCAAGTTGAAAGCGCAATACGACGGCTATCGGTTCTCCTCTAAAGCGGAGGAGGTATATAACCCGTTCAGCCTGATGAACGCGTTCGGGGACAAGATGCTTTCCAACTACTGGTTCGAGAGCGGCACTCCCACCTTCCTAATCCGGCAGATGCGGCATTTCCGCACCGACATAACCACGATGGACCGCATCGAGGCTTCGGCATCTGCCTTTGACCGTCCCACCGAAGCGATGACAACAGCGTTGCCACTGCTTTACCATAGCGGATACCTTACCATCAAGGATTATGAGAGGGAAGGCAACTCATACGTGCTTGCTATTCCCAACAAGGAGGTGCGTACCGGACTGACAGAAGGCCTGATACCCACCTATACCGGTTTGGACAGCAGTGCCGTGCAGGACGGATTCGCCATCAAGTTCTGGCGTGCACTGAAGCGGGAGGATATTGACACCGCCATGGAGGAGATGAAGGCCTTTCTGGCAGGAATTCCTTACGTGGAGGGCTTTCAGAAAAAGCTGGAGGAGGTCAAGAACTACGAAGGCTTTTATGAGTACACCTTCTGGCTAATATTCAACATGCTGAACGTCTATGCACGCACGCAGGTGAAGTGCAAGAATGGTCGCATTGACTTCGTGGTGCTTATGCCGGAGACAACCTGGGTGTTCGAGCTGAAGGTTAACGGCACCGCGCAGGAGGCCCTTGAACAGATCAACAGCAAGGGCTACGCCATACCCTACCAGACCGAAGGCCGCCGCGTGGTGAAGGTCGGCGTGCAGTTCGCCCGCGACACCATGACCGTCGGGGAATGGGTGGTGGAATAGATTCCACCAATCCACGGGGATTCCGGTGGAGGAAATCAAAGGGTTATGAAAAACAACAGGGCCGCGCCGGGGAGGCGTCGAGCCCTGTCTTCTAACTAAACTCTCAAAATTAAAGTAATGTGGCGGGTTAGTGTTGATAAGTAATGGTATGCTGTTATCTCACCACCAGCGTCTTGCTGTCATGTACCTTGCCGTTGGAGGAGACTAATCGCACGGTGTAGCTTCCGGCTGCAAGGGATGATGTGTTGACAATTGCCTCGCCAATGACCTTGCTGCCGTTTCCGCCGCTTAACGCCTGGGTGTAAACTACCTGCCCACTGCCGTTAAGGATTTGGAGGGTGGCCGCAGAGACGTTGCGTGACAAGGCGTAGCCGATACGGACCTGGTTGTCGGCAGGATTTGGGGTAAGCTGGCGCAGTTCACCTCCGGTCACGTTCACCAATTCTGTGCCGTAGGCACGATACCCGTCCGCATCAGCAGTGACACGCAGCGTGTATGAGGTGTTTTGCAGCGGATATACAATGCAGGTGAGTCCGTTGCCAATGTTGTTGCCCTGTTCGTCGTACCACTGGTAGTCCGCATCCTCATTGATGTCGGTTGCAGTCAGTACAACAGGATCTCCCTCCAATCCGCTTGTGGTTGCGGTTATGGCTGCCTCAAACCAGCGACCGTTCGTGCGTACGCACCGGTAATGCTCACCGCCAAGAATGCTGTCACCGGTTGCGCTGCGCAGCACGATGTCGAAGTCGAAGTTGTTGCTGGCGGGAATCTGGTCGGCAAGGAAGTGCACGGTGGTTTTCAGCGTGTAGTCGCTGTTTGCAGGCAGTGCCACAGGTATGCTCGCACTGCCGCCATTCCAGCGCAGGGTGTTGCTGCTAACCCAATCAAGACCAATGATGTTGGCGTTGCTGTTGATAGCTGCAAGCAGCCCCGCATCCAGGGTGATGTAAACTTCGGCATAGTCGGTGACGCTGCCAATGTTGCTGATCACTTTCGGTGACAGGCTGATTATGCGATTCAGAATGATGGGTTTGCCATTGCCGACAGCAACCACAGTTATCACGTCACCTCCCTGGTTTGTATACAAATTTTTCCATGCCACATTGTTGTGGTCAAGGGTCATTTGGTAAACACTGGTATTTGTCTCGTTCTCATGGGCAATAGGATGACCGTCATGCACACGCGCGAGCAGACAGAAGTGCCACTTGTCACCACCGAATTCCGAACAGTTGTCATACGCGTTCAGACTCGGTATCTGCCACTCAACTTTCACCACCACACTGTCATTTGCAGGAATGGATGGGATAAGTACGCTGTCTATGAAACCCCCTTTGGGTTGTCCGCATGTGAAATAAGTGTTACCCGACCAATTGTTATTCCAAACCAGATCAACTCCAGCCTTCGCCCAGTTGAGCAGCAGCCTCTCCGTGCCTCTTGACGGGTATGCGCTGCGATTGTGTACCTTCACACAAACCTTATACGTCCCGTTTCCATACGGCCTGATGATTTTATTGCTAAAACAATCCTCAATCCAAATGTCGGGACTGTCCCACTGGTGGCGTACTAGACTCGGTTCGGTACCGTTGTCGGTCATTGTGTCACGGATGTAAAGGTCATTTATCAGGCCGATGCCGTCATGCGTTATCGCACCCGTGTTTGAAGAGTCCAACCATGGCTGTAACTTGCGCCTGTTGTCAACCGCCCCATTTCCAGTCCATGAGACATAGAATTTGCCGAATGAAGAAACTATATTACCTGGATTAGAGCAGCCATATTGGTCACAATAATACAATTGGCCAATTATGTGTTTGTTGTTATTGATTAAAGAAGCACCGTCTGACCCCTCTAAAGCAACACAATGTCCGTTTGTTGTTTGATCCCAAAATAAATCCCATAACATGCCATTATTATTAAAAGGTGAGTTTCTTGTGGCAATCTTTTTTATGTCTCCACGTGGATGATGGATGCAAACGAACGAAGTGCCGGTATTCCCGGAATTATCCCATCCTAAATAATACAGGGGAATATTAGGATTATCTTTAGGATCCTCCAATAAGTAAAGTAACGCAAAATCACTGCCTGTTGTGTAATCCATGTTGGCACGCACCACAGCTCCGGATGTGGTATATGATGTGGGTGCATTCAAAGGATTGCTACAGGTAGGGGATTCATAATTCCAATAAAATACAATATGATTTATATAAGAACTACTGACAGCATCATGATAATCCAAGCAATGAGCACCTGTTAAAAGCAATGGACTATAATCATTTGAAACTGTATTTATTAAAGAACCAGTAAAATAACTGTTCCCATTCATTATGATTAACGCTACGGCATTCTTTTCTTTCTGCCAGTTTTGCCCCTCCGAACAGTTCACATTCACCTGACAACTCCCAGAACATCCAAAACCAAAAGGACCTCTGTTGGAATAGATGTGTGTGTATCCTTGCACCACATGCGAGATTGAAACAACACCTCTGCGTGACACATTCTTCGGTTCAAAATACTCCACTACAACAGTGTCGCTAAAAATCAATTCTGTGGCAAAACCCCGAAGATTATCCTTTGTTCCTTTATTGTTTTTTGAGGTGAAGGCGCCGATAGTTTGTATCTTGTCTTTGCTGTACACGAACAGCTTGGCTCCTTCCGGAAGCCAGTATTTGTCATAAAGCAGGTTGATTGACTTTGCTCCCGGACATGCGATGGTCAGGTGCCACAACCTGTCTCCATCCGGAAGCATTTTCCACTCTCCCGCGTTTTCCAAGTTGAGATTCACCTCGTGCCTATAACCGAATCTTGGAGGAAGACCTTTTCCCCTGTCAATGGAGTCCTCCCTGCTAATGACATCCATATCCAGGGCAGGCATTGTAACTGCCGGGGCATTCCACTGCAGTTGGTTTTTGGTGAAACTCACCGGACTCTCGCCAGTACTCAATTGGGCAAATGATGTGCTGCCCAGCATGGCAAAACATGCGATTGCAAATAGTTTAACTGTGTTTCTCATCGTTCAGTTACTTTTTAATTGATAATAATTGCTACTGACATTTTTTCGCCTTTCGGCGCGGATGCGCTTTC
>DBYD01000046.1:0-198 GCA_002309855.1 Bacteroidales bacterium UBA1195 | reverse complement strand
CAAAGGTGGCGGGAACCATGTTTGCGTTTTTACAAGTCCGCCGCTTGCTGCCCCCGCCCGGTTCCTTTTGAGGCAGGGGCAACCTTACCCGACAGGTGGGTCAGCTCTTTTGGCGAAATGCGCACGGCCGTTAAATAGTTCCGTTTTTCTGTATCTGAACATAAATGTCCCCTTCTATATATATAGTCGCTAAAAATG
>DBYD01000054.1:62859-81604 GCA_002309855.1 Bacteroidales bacterium UBA1195 | reverse complement strand
TGTATTAACTTTTTAAAGTAGATTCATACTTTGAGAAAAAACTACCAGGCGGAAATAATATTGGTATGATTAAAGGAAGCGATGGTACGTACGCAACAAAATTTATATTCGCGGATGAACGTTGGTGTGAAAGATTTGTGTCATGTAGCGATGAAGATATAAAAGATAAAAATATGGATAAGGATAATATCCAAAATAAAATATTTTATATAGTCATTAAAAAACAGGAGACAGCTTTATGAAAAAAATAGATGCGGCAATAATCGGATTAATTGGATTATATTCTGTTTCATGTAGAGTGTGTACTTACACCCAATCAGAAAATAAATCTTGCATGCAATTCGTGGAACACCTGACAGTAGTTGATAAAATATTGAATGACACTATTCTGTACGGTTGGTGTGCAAGAAGAATGCGCCCCGAAGATGATATCAACGCCTATCATCTGCTATACGATACAGGAACTTGGTACAGGCCATACTATTTAAACTATTACAGATTTGATTCGGCAGATCCTATTCATAAAGAAGATGTTGTTGATACCACCCTTCTTTGCAGATGTTGGGGTATAGAAAAGGATTCATTTCAGTCACATATAAACAAGGTTTGCAAATATCTGCGTGAAATTACAAATGGGTATAATATATACGAGATGCAATTTTTCAAATTCGGGTTCTACGTTTTTGAATCGCATGATGGCTGGAAGATTATTTACCAAAGGGATACCGTACTGAAAGACGCAAAACAGCAGGAATTCAAGTCAAAAGTGTTCCCTTCTTATTCTCAAATCGGGAACACGAGATTCTGGGTGCTAACCGATGACGAAAAATGAACGGTTGAAAATATAAATTAATCCAGAATTTTGTCCAATAGTCGTTAGTATGAAACTAATTCATAACATATTATCCACTTCCGGCAGGCCGAGGGCGGTGAAGGCCGCAGGTCAGCCGTTCGTTTATTTTGGTGGGTGTTGCAACAATTTCACGTACATTGTTCCAAAAACGGCAAGTCATTGCAATTGTGCAGGCTATTCCATTTTGAACGGAGCGAAGCGGAGTGAATGTAACCTTCTTTTTTCAGTTGCCTACGGCCAAGTTTGCCTGCGTTCGGCAAAAATGATGCAAGCATCCCTTTTGCACTCACTTCGGGCAAACAGTCTTTGCTTCGTTTCTTTCTTTTTTTCCGGGAGAAGAAAAAAGGAAAGAAATGAAGGGAAAAACTTTTACTACCACACCAACCACCTTGGCAGCACTGCGTTTGTGACAGACCAAAACCAGACTATTACACAAGGCTTCCTCTACGCCCCCTTCGGGGAAATCACCACGGAATACAATGCCACATTCGGCAATGACGTAATCCCCAAATATTCCTTCAACGCAAAGGAACTTGACGAGGAAACCGGAATGTACTACTACGAAGCGAGGTATTATAAACCGCCGGTGTTCACAAGCCGTGACCCCATGTTTGAGAAATACTTCTGGATGACCCCGTATGCGTATTGTGCAAACAATCCGGTGAAGTACGTGGATCCGAGTGGAAGAGAATGGGATTTATCATCCTTAACTGATGAACAAAAAGCCGTATGGGAAAAAGCTATGACAACTGCGTGTAATAAAAGCAAGTTGTTTAAATTTATTTACAATCAGTTAGATGAAAGTTCTATAAAATACACGGTAAAAATAGGGCTGACCTCTTATGAAAATGGACATTATGTTGATGGTCAATATAACTCCGAATCACAAACATTTACATTTCTAAATGAGGAATCCATGAAAAAATTCAGTGCTTTTTCAGAGGAAATGTTTCATGCATACCAATTAACAGAAAATAATGGCAAATATGATATAGGGTCTTTTAATTACGAATTTGAAGCTAAATTTGCAACACATATAATCCAGAACGAAGGTAAATTCCCTGGACTGGCGGCATATAATGGGATGGAGGATTTCCTTAATCAATTTGAGACGGAATACGATTTTGGCAATAGCTTTACTAGCAAAAGTATTAATGATGTATTCCTCTCCACATACATAATATTTGCAAATGCTTATGCTGAATATAAAAAATTGAACAAAATCGGTAATATCAATTATCAAACCCCAACCACAGTAAATCCGACTTCATTAATGAAAATGATTCATAATGTACGACCATGAAAAAGATTATTTTATTATTGCTGATTGTAGCTCCATTATCAGGTTATTGTCAGGAAATCGTTTCCAATGACTACAGTTACTTTTTGAAAATCAATGCGAAGATAGATTCAGTGGTCAGAGGTGTTCTCTGTCCGGGAATAGATTCGGTCCATTGTATTATACAAGATTCTATATATTATCGATATTATGGAGACAGTATAACATACATTGCTATTAGAGCAAGTCAGGATTCATTAGGTAAATTTCATAATGTGCTGATTAAAGTTTTTAGTAATTGTCCTGCTCAAATACAATATATTGAAGCTAAAAACAGACAAATCATCAGTGCAATTGAAGCCATGGATCCGATATTGATATTTTGTTATGAGGGAGGAAGGAAGCAATTACCCAAAAAAGAATTATTTCATGTAGATCATATAACGTATTTTTTTGGGGTTTGCATTCACCATGGAAGATGCGAAAAGGTTCTTGATTTTAGAGATTGGTAGGAAGAGGTCCTGTAAGCCTCCCCAAAAATGTAAGCCTCCCCTAAAATCGGACGATATAAAAGTGGACAAAAGGTGATGAGCCACGAAAAAAATCCCCACAAATGGGGATGGTTTTACATTTATAATTGTTCTACCTTTGCAAATCAGAGAACGGAAAGAGTACAGACATGACACTCAAGGATTTGGAAATCGGAAAAACAGCATTGGTGCGCAGTGTCGGCGGAAGTGGCGCAGTGCGGCGCCACCTGCTGGACATGGGTGTGATCCCCGGAACGGCTGTCACGGTGGTGAAGCTGGCTCCGATGGGCGACCCCATGGAACTTTCGCTGCACAACTACAGCCTCACGCTCCGTCTGGCGGAGGCCGCACTTATTGCGGTTGAGGAGATTGTGCCGGAAAGGCATGAGGAGGAGCCGGGGAGAATCAATGAGGAATACGAGTTCCTGCACGAACATAACGCGCATCCCGGCATCGGCGAGGAGGGCAAATACCACTCCAAAGAGGACGAATGCCCGCTGCCGAAGGAGAGCACCCTTACATTTGCTCTGGCCGGACAGCAGAATAGCGGAAAGACCACCCTTTTCAACCAGCTGACCGGCTCGAAGCAGCATGTCGGCAATTTCCCCGGCGTGACGGTGGACCGTAAGGACGGGGTGATCCGCGGCCATGCGGAGACGCTCATCACCGACCTGCCAGGCATCTATTCGCTTTCGCCCTATTCGGCGGAGGAGCTTGTGACAAGGGATTTCATTTTGAAGGAGAAGCCCAAAGGGCTTATAAATATCGTGGATGCCTCCAACATTGAGCGCAACCTCTACCTGACCATGCAGCTGATGGAGCTGGACATCCCCATGGTGCTGGCCCTGAACATGATGGACGAGGTGTACAGGAACGGCGGCTCGGTGAGGGTGAATGAGATGGAAAAGCTGCTAGGAATACCTGTGGTGCCCATCTCCGCCGCCCGGAACGAAGGTTTGGACGAGCTTGTGGAGCATGCCATGCATGTGGCCAAATATCAGGAGAGGCCGCTGCGACAGGATTTTTGCGACAAGGAGGAGTGCGGGGGCGCGGTGCACCGCTGCCTGCACAGCATCATGCACCTGATTGAGGACCATGCCCAGCGGGCCGGCATTCCGTTGCGCTTCGCCGCAGGCAAGCTGGTGGAGGGCGACGATGTGGTGCTGGAGGCTCTGCAGCTGGACACCAATGAAAAGGAGATGCTGGAACACATAATTCTCCAGATGGAGGAGGAGCGCGGCCTTGACCGTGCCGCCGCCATCGCTGACATGCGCTTCTCGTTCATACGCAAGCTCTGCAGCCGGACGGTGGTGAAACCGAAGGAGAGCAGGGAGGCGTTGCGCAGCCGTAAAATCGACCGGCTGCTGACCGGGCGTTGGAGCGCGATACCTGTTTTTGTGGCGGTCATCTGCCTTGTGATCTGGCTGAGCATCGATGTGCTTGGCGCCCCTTTGCAGGACTGGCTGGACCAGGGCATCGGCTGGATAGCCGGACGCTGTGAGGCAGGAATGCAGGCGGCTGATGTAAGTCCGGCTGTGGTTTCGTTAGTGATTGACGGAATTTTCGGCGGGGTGGGCAGCGTGCTGAGCTTTGTGCCCATAATCATACTGCTTTTCTTCTTTTTAAGTCTGATTGAGGACAGCGGCTACATGGCGCGTATCGCCTTCGTGACGGACAAGCTGCTGCGTAAGGTCGGCCTTTCGGGGCGGAGCATCGTGCCGCTGCTTATCGGCTTCGGCTGCTCCGTGCCTGCAGTGATGGCCACACGGACGCTGCCGTCCGCACGCGACCGTCTGAAAACCATTCTTCTGACCCCGTTCATGAGCTGTTCCGCCAAAATCCCCATCTACGCCTTTTTCACCTCGGCCTTCTTCCCCAGACATGGCGGGCTGGTTCTGATAGGTTTGTATCTCTTCAGCATCATCATCGGTATTTTGCTTGCCTTGGCCACCAAACGTATCGGCAACAGGAGCGAGGCGGCGCCGTTTGTGATGGAGCTGCCCAACTACAGGATGCCGCAGGCAAAGAATATCGCCCACCTGCTCTGGGACAAGACCAAGGATTTTGTGCAGCGCGCCTTCACCGTCATCTTTGTTGCGACCATTGTTATATGGTTCCTGCAGCATTTCAATTTCCGCTTTGAGCTTGTGGATGAGGAGGGAAGCATGCTGGCATGGATTGCCGGATGGATTGCGCCGCTGTTCAACCCCATCGGTTTGGGCGACTGGCGGATTGTCACCGCACTGATTTCCGGCTTCATGGCCAAGGAGAGCGTGGTCGCGGTGATGGAGGTGCTCAACCTTACCTCGCTGTTCAACCCGCTGACTGCCGCCTCAATGCTGATATTCTGCCTGATGTACACGCCCTGTGTGGCTGCCATCGCCTCCATACGGCGTGAGCTTGGGAGCCGCTGGGCGCTGTTTGTGGTTTTCTTCCAGTGCCTGCTCGCCTGGCTGTGCGCAGGTGCCGTCTATTGGCTGCTATGCCTGATTTTTTAATTGTTGATGAATTAATATAGAAGGATATGGATACAACACACGATCATCATGAACATCATGAACATCATGAACATCATGAGCACCATGGTCATCATCATAGTCACCATCACGAGGCGCATCTGCCGGAAAAGATGGGTGCGGTCTATCTGTTTGCGGTGACGCTCAACCTGCTCTTCACCGCTGTGGAGGCTGCCGCCGGTTGGTGGGGGCAGTCGATGGGGCTGCTTTCGGATGCGGGTCATAATCTTAGCGATGTCTGCTGCCTGCTGTTAGCCATGCTGGCCTTCAGGCTTTCAAGGACAAAGGCCACACACCGCTTCACCTACGGATTCCGGAAAACCTCCGTGCTGATTTCGTTGGTCAATGCGGTTCTGCTTTTGGCTGTAGTTGTGGTGATTATTGTTGAGAGCCTGCAAAAGTTCGCCCATCCTGCCGAAGTCAGCGGTGCGCTGGTTACATGGACGGCGGCTGCCGGCATCCTGATCAACGGCTTCACAGCCTGGCTGCTTTCCGGTCATAGGAAACATGACATCAATACACAGGGCGCATTCCTTCACATGCTTACGGACACGCTTGTATCATTGGGCGTTGTGATTTCGGGCATTATCATCTCCGTGACAGGATGGAACCTTGTCGACCCCATTATCGGTCTTGCGATTGCGGCGGTGATTCTGGTCTCCACGGCGAAACTGCTGTGGGAGAGTGTCCGCCTTTCGGTCGATGCTGTGCCGGAGGGGATCCATCCGGAGGAGATTGTCCTGAAGATGAAAAGTGTGGAAAATGTGAAGGATGTGCATCATCTGCATATCTGGCCTGTCAGCACCACTGAGACCGCCCTTACCGCGCATGTCGTGGTGGCGGAGGAGGCCCGTATTGCTGAAGTGACAGCTTCCCTTAAGGCTCTGCTGGCTGAGGAGGGGATTCGTCACAGCACCCTTGAGCTGGAACCGCCGTCGGTTTCATGTCCTGACATACATTGCGAGCCAAAATTAAAGTGATACTTTAGATGAATGCACCTACAATACTGATATTAATATTATTGTTAATAATAACAGTGCTTGTTATCCGCTCGCTGCACCTGCAGCGGAAGCGGGGCGGCTGCTGCGGAGGCTGCAACGGTTGCGGCGGCTCCTGCCCNNCGGCCCCTGCCGAGACTGCCACATGGATTGCCCGCACGGCGCGAAAAGGGAAAAATAGGTTAGTTTTGCCTGTTTTGTAGTTTTTTGGTTATTGGAGAAGGCAGCGTAAATGGCTGCCTTCTCTTTTATTGTATGGTACCAAGAATCCAGTCGCAGGCGTATTCGATAACGTTGTCCTTGCCGGCGGCGGTGGCTGCAGGGTCAAGAATCACCAGACGGTCTGGCGGCACGCCGTTCTCATAATTCTGTTTGTCCAATGAGAGGTTGCGGCTGATGGAGAATCGGTAGGTCCAGCCGTTCGGCAGCTGCCCTCCGTTGGGCAGTCCGAGGCCGCCTCCTGTGGTGTCGCCCACCAGAATCACGTTGTCGTATGCCTTGCAGCAGAGTGCGAAGAAGGATGTCGCGCTGTAGGAACCTCTGTCAATCAGCACGGCGACAGGTTTTGTGTAATTGCCGTATGAGGTGTTTGACTCCGGTGCGTGTACCTCCTGCAGCGGGGAGAATTCATTGTGTGCGGGGCCTGATTTAATCTGGCTGTAGAATAGCAGCTGCCCGTGGTTTGGCAGCAGTTTCAGCAGTTCGTTCATGTACAATACCGCGCCGCCGCCGTTCTGCCGCAGGTCAAGCACAATACCCTTTGCGTTGGCGTAGCGTTTGGTCAGGTAGGTGAGCGATGCGCTGTCCACTACGTTGGTGAATGAGCTGTAGACGATGTAGGCCACATCTCCGTTCCGCAGCGCATGGTGAGAAAAGCCTCCGGTGCTGTGGTAGCGGTCGTCGGCGACATGCAGGTAGTTCAGGGTCACAACCTTGCTGTCCACGTTTCTGCGCCTGTACATCTTCCTGTAAACGCTGTCGCTGTAGGAGCGGTCGAACGGTGCCATAAGGTTCGTGTGACCGTCGTCCAGTTTGCTGAGCATGGCCGCCAGCACGTTGAAGAGGCTGTCGTCGCTGATGTCGTCGCTGACCAATGGGCGGTATGTTTTGTACACCTCCTGCCAGTCAACATTCTTGATGTCGAAAAAGGCGAATTTCTGGTCAACCTGGTTCCAAAGGTAATCAAAGGTTTCGGTGGGTGTGCCTTCAGGATCCTCATCCGTGAACAGCTTTTCGCAGGAGGGGAGTGTCAGAATTGCTGAAAGGGTTATTCCCAAAATGATATGTTTCCTATTCATTTTCCCTGTGTTTGAAGTTAAAGGTGAACTCACATTGTATCAGATGCTGGGCGTAGTCGAAGCGGTAGGCCCCCTTCTTGCCCGTGTTGCGGAAATTCCATCCGTAGGAGAGTGCCACACGGTTCTGGTTGCGGAGCCTGTAGGCGATTCCGAGTTCCGTGCTGATGCCGGAAAAGGCCTTTCCATGGCTTTCGTAACTTTCGTCCGTAAGTCTGAACTTGCCTACGTCGTGGGCGTTTGCATTGGGGACATAGGCGTATCCCGGACGGTGCATCGCCGTGATGAGCGGCAGCTGGAGGGCTCCGAATGCGGTGTAGCGCTTTTCCTCACTTTTCTTGAGGATTTTGAAATCCAGCTCCACCCTCGCGAGAAGCTCCACATCGAAGAAGTTGCAGTGCCCGAAGGAGGCGTTGCCCATCGATGAGTTGACGTAGATGAACTGCTGGTCGCCAATGCCGCCGCCGACCCATCCGCGGTAGGAGGGACGTTCCGGACTGCTCCAGCGATAGAGGTAGTCCACGCTGCCGTGCCAGTAGCCGCCGTAGCAGCTTGCGATAGACTTGGAATCCGAAAACATTGCGACGGAGATGTCCTGCCTGCAGGCAATGACATTGCGCTTCCATTCGAAGGTGAGGTCGGTGCCGAGGTTCAGTCCGATGCCGTTATAGCGCAGGGGGCTTGTGCCCTCCTCAAAGAAATTGTTAGGCCCGACCCCTTTGCGGAAATCTATTGTGTAGTTCTTGTAATGCTGCGCCATGCAGCTGCCGCCGCCCATGACCACAGCAAGCAGCACGATTCGTGCCAAAAGCCGGCGGGCAGGCGGTGAGCTTTTTCTTCTTGTCATTTTCGTCCGGTTATTATTCTTTAACAAATTTTGCGGTATGGTTGCCGATCTTCACAAAGTACATGCCTTTGCTCAAGGAAGAGATGTCCAGTTGGATGTAATCTTCATTCCCAACCACTTCGTTTACCATCACCTGACGGCCGGTGGCATCATACACCTTTATCGTACCCTCCTTTACATTCCGGATGTTGAGCATGTTTGTGGCAGGGTTCGGATACACTTCAAGCGATTGTGCGAGGAAGTTCCTGATGGCAACCGGATTGTCCGCCGTGAACAGGCCGGTGAGCTCAATCCCTTTTTCATTTCCCAGAACACCGATCTTTTTTGCCTCGCCCGTGTTCACATCCACGTAGTACATGTAATACTTCTCCCCATTGTCAGTGCAGGATGCCCAGAACAGTTCGCCGGTCTTATAGTCAAATGCCATGGACTGCACATAGGCGACCCCTTTCACACCGGTGTTGCCGACAAGCGTGGTGGCTCCGTTGTTCAGGTTCACTTTAAGCAGGTTGCCATATTTCAGAGTTATACCGTATGCGTTTCCTTTGGAATCGATGGCGAAGGTCTGCAGGGTTGAGTCCATCAGCCCCATCACGGTGAAATGTTCAATGTCGTTCATGTCCATACGGTACAGTTTTTTATCGCCCGCTATAAAGTAAATTTTGCCGTCTGCCGGATTGTATGACGTGGATTTCACATTGTTTGAGAGCGTGTCGTATGCAAACTCCGTGGTTTCAAAGCCGTAAATCTTTTTGTTGGATTTGTCAACAAAGGCTTTGCCGATTTTACGTGGTGTTGCAACAGTGAAATACCACATTTTACTGTCGGCGTATGTGGCGGCGTAATTTTTTTCTACTTTGTTGTCAGTGGCTGCGGCCAAATTGGCAAGATCCTGCATGGTGAAGGTGATGAACTTGTCATCCAGACTGGAGTCCAAGCCATTTGCAGAGTTTGCGTAGCCATACCATTGTGCGGTTGATTTCGGGGTGTATTCCGGAGTTATCTGGTTGCGGATGCCTGTGATATTAAGTTTTCTGATGGTCGGTCCAACGCTGCCGTTGGTGTTGGCAATGTTGCGCCATACAAAAATGAGCCGGTAGTTTTTCCCTTTTGCGGGGTTGGCAATTGTCGTGGTCATTGTCTCATTGTTGCGGTTCACTAATTTTGTACCGGATAATCCTTCCCCAAAATGAAGAATATAGGGAAGGTCATAGACGGTATGGGCACTTGGTGAACCCAACCACTGGCATGTGGATGTCCTTAACGGCATCCAGTTGGTGTCCTGCGGCACGAGGAAGGCGCATACATAATCATAATTGACGTTGCCTGAAGCGTATCCGCCGACCGTGACGTTAAAGCTGATTGTGATGCTGTCATAGTCGCCAAGGCTGATAAGGCGCTCTGCAGTCACCACCTCATCCTTGTTGCCATAGCTGCTGCTGTTCATTATGCCACAGATTAGGGCGCCGTTCATGTGCCATGCTGCATATTTCGCACTGTCCTCCCAGTTGTTCCTGAGTGTCCAGTTGCCGATTTCGCTTCCGGTATTGAAATTGTAGGAGTATGGTATTGTCGCACCCTTGATGATGGTATAGCCAAGACGTATGTTGGGCCTTTGCTTCGGAATAGTTTTAAATCCATTTATTTTACTCTGGTATAACACAGGGTTTGAAGGGTCTATATTATATGAGTCGTTGGCATAGACAAGCGAACGGCTTTTAGTGTCGTCCGTATATCTGAAATAACGGCTCGAATATGCGCCTGTGTTGTCATCAATGGTGATTAGCAGGTGGTTTCCGGTCTTGTTCCTATATGCGAAAGGATATGTCAGATTTATGGTAACCCATCCGGCTGAAGTTGCGGTCACATTGCCGGAATAGACAAGGTCGGCCTGGGCTTGTACGGCCATGCAGTCCAAAGTGTCGTCAAAATGGTCCTTTGTCACATTTTTCATGTAAATTTTCAGGCTGCGGGTGTAGTTGGTGTCGCTTCCTTTCGGGCCTTTGCCTGTAAAATAGAAGGAGATGCTTGTGATGTTCAGGTCGCCTCCGGAAGGCATTTCATCATATGTGTAGATGATTTGGTTGTAGGAGTATTTGTATAGGGAGTGAGACGGGAAACGGTTTGTGGAGTCCGTACCTGTGCCGATTGTTTTGTAACTTTGTGCGCCGGCAGTCCCAATGAGTGCTGCGCATGTGAACAAAAAGAGTAGTTTCTTTCTCATAATGCAGTTATTTTTAGTTATTTGTTTTTATTAAATTCCTATGTGCAAAAATAGTCAAATTTTTGATACGCCCACATTTTTTTTGTTTTTTTTATCGTATCACACGATTGGCCATTTTCTGTGCAATTTTTCCGCTTCGCGGCGAAGATATGCCTCCAGCTCCGGCGCGTCAACAATCTCCACCTCGCTGTGCAGCCCAAGTATGAAACGCCCGATTCCCTTCACATCGCGCACATCGGTACCGAAAATGAAATGCTCGCTGTCTTCAGGTTCAAGCAGTCGTTTCGATAGTGGGAACTCCTCCTTCAGCAGGTTGGCCGCACGCATGGTAAGCCGTAGCCGGATATGGATCAGAGTGTCCGAACTCATGCCGAACAGGTCGTAAGGTTCGGTGCGGTGTTTTTTCTCGAACTGCCAGTTTTCCGGAGTGACTTCCACCGTCCCGATGCGCGGAATCTTGAAGGTCTTGACACGGTGGCTGCTGATTTCATAGCAGTCCACGCAGCGGTTGCCGTTGCGGAATGCTATCGGCTCCACACGGCGGTCCGAGACGGTTTCGCTGTTTGAGGAGCTATATTGGTGCAGAACCACCTGCTTCTTTCCCTCAATGGCTCTTGACAGATCGTGGATGTTCCGGCTTTCCTGCTGCCGGATCACAGGCAGTTCCGGGATTTGCCCGCCCATACGTCCCTCAATTTTCCTTTTCAGGCCAGGTTTCAGCGGATCGTCCACCGCATCCAGCGCATCCGCAATCAGCCGCCATTCCTTTGGCGTGACACCTACGTTGTCAGTTATGCGGGCGAAATGTTCCGGCACCGCCTCAAGATAGATGTTACCATGTTCCTTCCCGATGCGGAATCCGCTCTCCCTTAATGACCGCAGATAGCGGTATGCAGTGCGCTCCGTGGTGTTCATTCTGGCCGCGATGCCCCCAATGCTGCAACCATCTCCGGAGAGCAGTGCCAGCACCTGCAGCATTGTATCCAATTTAAAATTCTTGCTTTCAGTATTTTCGTTGTTACGCTTCATGACTTTCCTGTTTTTTGCAAAGGTAGGCAAAAATTATTTATGGAAAAATCAAATTTTGTCAATTCCTGTCATAATTTCGCGTGTAATTTTGCAGCGGATTTTAAAATGTATTTGTTTTTGGGAAAGTGTCCCGGACATACAATTTTCCATACGGATTACACGTTGTAAAATATGACATTATAAAGTGGACTACGAAATATAACCGATTATGGCCGAAAAACATTTGATAAGAAACAGCACCGTAGAGTTCCTTATTTTCCAGATTGAAGGAAAGGAACAAGGCATTGAGGTGTACTACAAGAATGAAGACCTCTGGGCAACACAGAAGGCGATATCTACTCTGTTTGATTGCGATAGAAGTGTGATAACAAAGCACTTGGGCAATATTTTTGAATCAGGAGAACTAAAGGAAGAACGAGTATGTGCAAAATTTGCACATACTGCCGGTGATGGAAAAACCTATGACACCAAGTTCTACTCCCTAGATGCCATCATCGCCGTGGGCTATCGTGTGAACAGCCGCCGTGCAACCCAGTTCCGGCAGTGGGGTACAAGTGTGTTGCACCAGTTTGCCATACGTGGCTATGTGATAGACAAGAAACGTATGGAAAATGGCACTTTCCTGAATGAGGACTATTTCGAACATCTGCTGGCCGAAATTCGCGAAATACGTCTCAGCGAGCGACGATTCTACCAAAAACTAACGGACATATATGCCACTTCTTTGGACTACAACCGCGACGCTCCGACCACCAGACTTTTCTTCCAAATGATACAAAACAAGATGCACTTTGCCGTGCATGGCCATACGGCGGCGGAATTGATAATGGAAAGAGCCGATGCCGACAAAGAGCACATGGGGCTTACCACTTGGGAGAATGCACCTGACGGCAAAATTGTAAAAACCGATGTTTCTATTGCCAAGAACTATCTGAAACAGATGGAACTTGAGGATATGGGACGCATTGTAACGGCCGTGCTCGAACTTGCCGAAAGCCGTGCAAAAAAGCACATCCCTATGACTATGGAGGACTGGGCCAAGCGTATCGATGCCTATCTGTCCAGCGACGAGCGTCCGTTGCTCGACAATGCCGGGAGCGTAAGCCACGATGACGCAGTTCAACATGCCGAAACCGAATTTGAAAAATACCGCATCGTGCAGGACCGCCTGTTCCAAAGCGATTTTGACAAATATCTGGGGGCGTTGCCGTTAGAAGGGGAATGCTTAGAAATAACAGAATAACAGTAAAATAACATTAACCGTTAAATAACACCAACCTATGAGTAACATCAAATTATTCCAAGACAAGAAAATCCGTTCCGTTTGGAACGGTGAGGAGGATCAGTGGTATTTCTCCGTTGTGGATGTGGTGGAGGCTTTGACCGATTCGCCGAATCCTAGGCAATACTGGAGAAAAATGAAAGACCGTGATTTAAAGGAATTTGAGTCGTACCCATTTTGGGTACAACTGAAATTGCAGAGTGCTGATGGCAAGAAATATGCTACCGACTGCGCCAATGTCAAAGGACTATTCCGCATCATCCAGTCCATCCCGTCACCCAAGGCAGAACCCTTCAAGCAGTGGTTGGCGGAGGTGGGGTACGAACGCTTGCAGGAAATTGAGAACCCGGAACTGGCGCAGGAACGGATGAAGGAACTTTTTACACCTCAATGCGAATGACGTGCTATTGCATCATAAAAAATTGAATAAAAGTTAGTTGATATTTGATTCAGTTGTCAAAGATTCTTTGACAACTGCTAATGATGAAAAGCAAAACTTTTTTTTAATAATAATGTACTTTATATTGTAAAAATGACTAATTTTGCAGCACTAAAAAGTAGCAATTCACAATAAGGATTATTCCGTTGTGAAAACATTCAGGGCGGGGATTTTTGTTCTCGCCCTTTCTTAAAACATTATAATAATGAAGAAGATACTTGGATTGGATCTTGGCACCAACAGCATCGGCTGGGCAGTGGTGAATGCGGATGAGAATGGGAAACCTGTATCAATAGAAAGAATGGGTAGCCGAATAGTACCACTTTCTCCAGATGATACGAATGAGTTTACAAAAGGTAATGCGATTTCGAAAAACCAGTCGCGTACAGAAAAACGGACTGCACGCAAGGGGTATGACAGGTATCAATTGCGTCGAGAATATTTAACTGCCGAGTTACGCAAGTCAAATATGTTGCCCGATGAAAGATTGATAAAACTCCCAGTTTTAGAGTTATGGGAACTTAGGGCAAAAGCGGCTACTCATGAGATTCAATTGACATTGCCAGAAATAGGGCGTGTGCTTTATCATATCAATCAAAAGCGCGGATATAAACACGCAAAATCTGATGAAAGTGCTGACACAAAACAAAAAGCATACGTTGCCGAGGTTAATGCCCGTTATGCATTGATAAAAGAGCGAAATCAGACAATTGGACAATACTTTGCGGAAAAGCTGAAAGAAAATGAAATAGAAACACCCAAGGGAAAATTCTATACCTTTAGGATAAAGGAACAGGTGTTTCCGAGAAGGGCTTACGAGGCTGAATTTGACCAAATTATGGAGTGCCAGAAGGTGTTTTATCCAGAAATCTTGACCGAAAAAGAAATTGATAAATTGCGCAATGAAATCATTTTCTATCAACGAAAGTTGAAGTCATGCAAACATTTGGTATCCATTTGTGATTTTGAGAAACGTGAATATGAAAATAAAGAGGGTAAAATAGTCTTCGGTGGCCCTAAAGTTGCTCCGAAAAGTTCGCCTTTGTTTCAAACATGCAAGATATGGGAAGAGGTAAACAATATAACTTTGAAAAATCGCAAGAATGATGAATTGTATATTACATTGGAGCAACGTAAAGCGATGGTTGATTTCTTGGATACTCACGAGAAACTGACATTGAAAGACCTGTATTCCATTCTTGGGATCAGCAAACAAGATGGATGGTGGGGAGGAAAAGCCATTGGAAAAGGATTGCAGGGAAATACTACTAAAATAGCATTACAAAACGCACTTGGCGACTTCGAAAATGCAGAAAAGTTGTTACAATTTAATCTAAAGAATACTGATAGCGGGTTGACAGATGAGCTTACAGGTGAAGTTATTCAAGTGATTGAAGCTAATGTGGAAAAAGAACCTTTATACGATTTGTGGCATACTGTGTATTCAATTTCGGATAGAGAAGAATTGGCCAATGCCTTAAAAAAGAAATACAACATTTATGACGAGGATATAATAAACAGGCTTTATTCCATTGATTTTGTCAAACAAGGATTTGGCAATAAATCTGCAAAAGCCATGCGAAGGATCTTGCCGTATTTGCAGCAAGGGTTGAAATATAGTGATGCTTGTGAATATGTGGGTTTCAGACATTCGGATAGTTTGACGAAAACGGAAAACGAAGCACGGCAGTTATTAGACAAATTGCCTCCTGTTAAAAAGAATGCACTTCGACAGCCGGTTGTAGAAAAGATCCTCAATCAGATGATTAATGTTGTCAATGCATTAATGGTTGAATATGGACAATTTGATTCAATTCGTGTTGAGTTGGCAAGAGAATTAAAGCAAAGTAAAGACGAAAGAAATACCACATTCTTACAGAATGAAGCTTATGAAAGATTAAATGAGTCTATAGCCAAACGATTAAATTCTGAAGGCATAACGCCAACCAAAAGGATTATTGAAAAATACAAATTCATTTTCCCGACAAAAGGTTGCATCGACAAAAAAACAGGAAAGTTTGTATCGAAAAACTTTGACGCTTTAGCAACAGTTAATCAATGTATTTATTGTGGAAAACCATTCTCTTTAAGCGCAGCCTTAAATGGTGAAGGCTATGAAATAGAACACATTATTCCACGCGATTTGATTTGTGATAATTCCCAAAGCAACAAGATATTATCGTGTAGAAACTGTAATTCAACAAAAAACAACCGTACAGCGTTTGATTTTATGCGTAGCCAAGATAAAGCCGTGTTTGATGCTTATATTGAACGTGTTGAGAAATGGTATGAAGATGGCATTATTTCTCCTTCAAAACGTGAGCGATTATTGCTTTCATATGAAGATTATTTGGAACGAAAAAAGAAAGGGAAAACAACTGAGGAAGATAAGAAATATTGGGAGGAGTTTGTTTCTCGTCAAGCGGGTGAAACGCAATACATTTCGCGTGAATCAATTAGGATATTAAAACAATGTTGTAGAAACGTGAATGTCACAAGCGGAACAGTTACTGCCACATTACGCCATCTTTGGGGGTATGATGAGATTTTGCATCAACTTAACTTTGAAAGGTACAAGCAAGCTGGATTGACAGAAATCGTTACATGGACAAGCGATCATGGTAAGAACGAACACTCCAAAGAACAAATTGTAGATTGGTCGAAGCGAATCGACCATAGGCATCATGCCATTGATGCCTTGGTGGTTGCTTGTACCCAGCAAGGGTTTATTCAACGTATTAATACGCTAAATGCTGATGATACAAAGGATTTGATGAGAAAACAAATTGAATCGGCGGGGATTAAATTTGAAGAAAAAAAGGTGTTGATGGATAAATATCTTACATCGTTTGTTCCGTTTACGACTAAAGTTGTTGCTGATGAGGTGAAAAAGATTCTTGTTTCATTTAAGGCGGGTAAAAAAACTGCTTCAACCGGAAGACGTGTTAAATATGTCAAAGGAAAAAAAGAGGTGTTGCAAGATGGCATTGTTATACCACGGGGTGCATTACATGAGGAAGGCGTTTATGGACAAATCGAGATAAATGGAAAAAAGGAGATTGTAAAGAAATACAAGTTAGGCAAGGGTGCGCAAGGATTTGTTTTTACTGGTAAGGAAACTTATGAGAAAAAAGTAAATAAAAAGACAGAGGAAGTTCAGGTCGTTGATAAGGTAGAGGATGTCCTTGGCTCTATTGTAGACGGTAATATCCGGGCTAAGATTTTGGAACGCTTAAATCAAGGATTTGAAGAGGGGAAAGATTATAGGAATGATGTGAAGAAAGCCTTGGATAATTTGAACAACTTGGATAATAATCCGATTTATGCAGACAAGAATAAAACAATACCTATTCGTACTGTTCGCTGCCGTACGGGATTGTCGGCTGTTGTTCCTATAAAACGTAATGAATTAGGCGAGTCTATTGGCTTTGTAAAACCAGGAAATAACCACCATATTGCCATATATCGAGATAAAGAAGGGCAGCTCCATGAACACACTGTAACATTTTGGCACGCTGTGGAACGCAAGAAATATGGGCTGCCAGTAATAATTGACAATCCAAGTGAATTTTGGGATAGTATAATGGACAAACAACTTCCCGAATCGTTCTTGGAAAAGTTGCCTGATGTGAACTGGATTTTTGAAATGAGCCTGCAGCAAAACGAGATGTTTGTTTTGGGTATGGAAGATGAAATCTTTGAGGATGCTATACGCTACAAGGATTATTCTATGATAAGCAAGTATTTATATCGTGTGCAGAGCATTTCAGGGTCAGATTATTGGTTTAGATTGCACGTTGAAACGCAAAATGATAAATCATCATCTGCAAAAGATGCCATGAAATATCATAGAGTTAAAAGTTTAAAAGCGTTATTTGAACTTCATCCACGCAAAGTGAATATTTCAGTGGTAGGCAAAATAATAGAGTTATGAGCAGCATAAAACTACTATTGCCCAAAGCCGAAAATTGGGAAGAAGCGTAGTGTCGGACAAAAATTTTCTCACAAACAAGCAATGTAAGAGCGTTAAATCTTAGTTTGAACCCATGATCAAGCGCACTCTATATTTCGGCAATCCGGTTTACCTTTCATTAAAAGACAGGCAACTGGTTGTCAAACTGCCTGAAGTTGAAAAAAACGATGCGCTTTCCGCGTCACTCAAGGCGTATGCGGCGAAAACGGTTCCGGTGGAGGATATAGGCGTTGTCCTGCTTGACCACCAACAAATCACTGTTACACATGCGTTGTTGGATGCACTGACGGAAAACAACTGCGCGGTGATTACCTGCAACAGTTCACATCTGCCTGCCGGACTGCTGCTGCCTCTGGAAGGGAACAGCCTCCAACAGGAACGCTATGCTGATCAGATTCAGGCATCCCTGCCATTAAAAAAACAGTTATGGCAACAGACGGTCGTGGCTAAAATCCGAAACCAGGCCAGAGTTTTGGAATTTGTGCTTAAGGAAGAACCTCGAAGTATGCTATTATGGGCAGAAAAGGTTAAAAGTGGTGACAGTGAGAATCTGGAAGCGCGAGCAGCCGCCTATTATTGGAGCCGTCTGTTCCCTGACATTCCTGATTTTGTCCGTGATAGGGAAGGGGAGTATCCCAACAATCTTTTGAACTACGGTTATGCCATTTTACGTGCAATTATTGCCCGTGCATTGGTTGCCAGCGGCTTGCTGCCAACTTTAGGCATCCATCACCACAACCGCTATAATGCTTATTGTCTGGCGGATGATGTTATGGAGCCTTATCGTCCCTATGTGGACAAGCTGGTGATTGCTACAATGGAAAAGTATCCGTCAGAAACAGAATTGTCCGGAATTGTAAAAAGGGAATTGTTGACCATCCCGGTTTTGGATGTGACAATGGAGGGTTTGCGCCGTCCGCTGATGGTGGCTGCAAGCCAAACCGCTGCATCATTATACAAGTGCTATAGTGGGGAATTGCGTAAAGTGGTGTATCCGATAATGGAATAATATTCTAATTTGTGATGTGGAAAGGTTCAGTGAATACAAAATCATGTGGGTTTTCGTTCTTTTTGATTTGCCGACAGAGACCAAAAAGGAGCGGAAAGCCGCATCGGATTTCCGGAAACAGTTGGTGAAGGACGGTTTTGGAATGTTCCAGTTCTCCATTTATGTGCGGCATTGTCCCAGCAAGGAGAATGCGGATGTGCATATCCGGCGGGTGAAATCTTTTTTACCTGAACTTGGACAGATAGGAATTCTTTGCATTACCGACAAACAATTCGGGGAAATAGAACTTTTTATCGGAAAAAAGGAGAAAAAGGTGGAGCCTCCGGAGCAGCAGCTGGAATTGTTTTTTGAACCTTATTGATGCAAAAATCCTGCTCATCGAGCAGGATTTTTCAGTTCTAAAACACCATTTAAATCGTTGTGTTCATTTGCTTTGCATGGGTTCTGTTGTAAAAGAACGTGCAAAGGTAC
>DBYD01000054.1:342-62843 GCA_002309855.1 Bacteroidales bacterium UBA1195 | reverse complement strand
ACAAAAAAAGTAGCAATTCACAACTGTTTGCGTCCTACTCCGCAGGCGCCGCGAGTTGTAAAAGAACGTGCAAAGGTACAAAAAAAGTAGCAATTCACAACGCCGGATAACTGTATTTCGCTTGGCGAATCGTTGTAAAAGAACGTGCAAAGGTACAAAAAAAGTAGCAATTCACAACTGCGGCTGGAATCATATCCAGCCGCAGTTAGTTGTAAAAGAACGTGCAAAGGTACAAAAAAAGTAGCAATTCACAACGGCGTAACCGTTAAGATTGAACGTGTCGGGGTTGTAAAAGAACGTGCAAAGGTACAAAAAAAGTAGCAATTCACAACTTGCAACGAGCGCAGGCTGGAGCAACAAGAGTTGTAAAAGAACGTGCAAAGGTACAAAAAAAGTAGCAATTCACAACATTGGAGTTGCAGCCGATTTTGTGCCCGTTGTTGTAAAAGAACGTGCAAAGGTACAAAAAAAGTAGCAATTCACAACCCTGCAATATAATTCGGCACATGCGGCGCAGTTGTAAAAGAACGTGCAAAGGTACNNTACAAAAAAAGTAGCAATTCACAACTAAATTCGGGGTCGCGTTCGTTTTTATGGAGTTGTAAAAGAACGTGCAAAGGTACAAAAAAAGTAGCAATTCACAACCCAATGTTTAAACCATATTAATCTATGTAGTTGTAAAAGAACGTGCAAAGGTANNTACAAAAAAAGTAGCAATTCACAACCTAATGCAAAGGAGGAATGGCTGGATGTTCGTTGTAAAAGAACGTGCAAAGGTACAAAAAAAGTAGCAATTCACAACATAGTTTGTTCAATTTTTGTGTTCCTCATTCGGCGTAGGAGTGTCATTGAATCTGTGTCAGGCACTTGGGAGTGTCCTTGAATTAGCTTAACTACCCAGAAAACTACTACAAAAACTACGACAAAAACTAATACAAAAACTACGACAAAAATGATGTTTGGCCTTGTATTGTAATTATTTTAAAATCACATATTTGTGACCGTTTACTACACTGAAAACTACACTGAAAACTACACAGAAAACTACACTGAAAAACAAGGGTGGGTACAAATTGTACCTACCCTTAAAATTCTTGTATTACATGGTTTTAAATACGAAATAGTTTTCAGTTGTTAAGTTTTACTTAATAACTGGTGATTTTTTCCAAAGATAATTGTGCGCTATCTGGGGACAATTGTCCCCAGATACTTTCGGCGATGCAAGAGAGGGGATGAGGCTTATTGGCTTGTGATTTTTTCGAACTGTTTCCATTGGGGAAATAGTTCGCATTATAAAGTTATACAGTGTGTGCAAAATCTGCACATACTGAAGATGTACGATAACATTGTATATCTGGATTAACTGCGGAGAAAAAGCCATTAGGGGTACAACTTGTACCCCCTGTAGAAATGCAATTCCCGAAAAATATTGGGGAGAAAAGTGGTTCGTATCCGAAAAATTGCTACTTTTGCAACGGATTATATTTCAATTGCTGAAAGAAATGACTGAAAATATTTTTTAACATAAAATCCTGAATATAATACACTAACCTAACGTGAACGATATCATATCCTCTTATTTCATTGTCATCTGCATCTTTTGTGGAGAGCAACATGAGCGACATAGCGCGGGCGAGAAGGAGTTGCTATGTGAAAATGACGCGACATCGAAAAACAACTGCAATGTCAAAAATGGCTGTGTAAGGTGTAGTCACCGGCTTACGGATGAAATGAGGCTACGTAGAAAAGAAATCCGGAAAGTGGCAAAAAGTACGCTTACTGGAGTGATGTTCGGCAATCCAAAGTTTAAAAAGCCTATAGTTATAAAGAACAAGGGAATAAAAGAATGGATAGACCAGCCTTTTGCGCAATATATGGCGAAAAATGAAGCACTATTGATAATCGGCGACCTGATAGCGAATGCATTGTATCTTGGTTGGAAGAAAGACATACATAACGAAAAGTATGTTGCCCATATTTTTGAAACATGCATTGGTGGATATGTTGCATGGATTATCGTAAGGGAATCTTACAATAGAGAGTGTTTTATTCATAGTGTCACTGATCTTGAAGCCATCAAAAAAGGCATTCATCCTTTATAAAAAATAATCAAGGGGTTATTTATACTGGGAAGTGCAATCCCAAATATAATTAGCCCCTTGTTTTCAGTTTGCAAAGGTACAACAATTTTTAACACAAAATCCCAAACAGTTCAAATTTTTTTCTTCATGTGAAAGTTGTGCGATTCATGAGGTTTAGTTTCTGAAAAAATGGGATGGAAACTTTCATATATTTTTCCCATCCGATTCAGTTGCCGTGATTTTCTCGTAAACTGAATCCTTGACAGTTTTCCTGTTTGCTAAGATATTGTTTTTTCAATTCATAAATATATATTACTTTTAAAGGTAATTGTATTTAAAAAAGCAGTACATTTGCATTTTCAGGAATTGACAAAACAACTTTTGAAATATGAGCAAAACCTCTGAACTATTCAACGAGTGTTTGGCGGCTACGCCGCAGGATGTGAAACAGCGTATCGACTGGTCGTTCCAGATTGCCGACAAGATTGACAGTGTGCTGAAAGAACGCGGAATAACGCAGAAGGAGTTCGCCAAGCAGATAGGCCGTTCCGAAGCCGAGGTGTGCCGTTGGGTTGGCGGCACACACAATTTCACCCTGGCCACCCTTGCAAAAATCTCATCCGCTTTGGGAGTCCCGCTGATTCATGTCACGGTCTGATTTGGGCTGTCCCAAAATTCTTTGTCAGTTTTTTACTCGAAAATATCAGAATGCGTTCCTGTGTCTATAAGCATGATTGTAAGGGTTATATCCCAACGTTTCCATAAAAGTAGCCAGTCATTTTGGATATGACATTCTTGTACATTGCTAACTATTGAGATATTCAAACATTTCCTCTTTGTTGTCAAATGAAACAACATTTCCCTCTGCTATGTCGGTTATAGCCTCTTTAAGTGATTCACCCATTTTGTCACTTGATGTTTCAAGAAGTTTTTTCGCCCATTTTTTTTCATCCTTATGAATGTTTTTTTTCACTTCCTTAGCACCGTGTTTCAAGAGCATTGCAATCAAATCTTTTGCTATGCTGCTTCTCGAATCATAATCCAATGTTATAGTTGCCATTACACATATATTTTATGTTGTTTAACGTGAGCGCAGGTGTAATATTGCATTAATACGTTTTTTTTTCGCATTTTTTCATTGTTTCATTTCAGGAAGCGTATCTTGGAACTAAAGCGCAAGGGATACAAATTTTTTTCTTCATGTGAAAGTTGTGCGATTTAGGAGTTTTGGCTTTTGAAAAATATGGCTGATGGAGGGGGTTCGTATCCCGAAAAATGCTACTTTTGCAACGGATTATTAAAACAGATTTTCAATATGAAACAAATTGTTAAAAAGGCCGTTATGATCGGCATGGTTTGCGCCTGCATGTTTTTCAGTGCGGATGTTTTTTCCCAATGGTATCTGGGCGGGAGCCTGCGTAGCATGAGGGGTAATCCGGGTGCAAAGTCTGGTAATTATACCCAAATTCGCTTGATACCTGAGGCGGGGTATACATTCAACCGCTGGGGCATCGGTTTTGCGCCGGAGCTGAACTACATACATTGGGGGTTTAATCAGGATTATATAATATCATATGCGAAAAATTGGGACTTTGGTCTGCGTCTGTATGCACGTTATACTTTGATTAAAGGCAGTGCCGTCTCCCTGTTTTTGGACGGGGAGGGGTATGTGTCCAGTTGGGATAGTCCCCATATCGGCATAAAGCCGGGAGTGGCTTACAAAATGTCGGAGCATTGTATGGCCACGATGCATTTCGGCATGTTGGGATACAGCGAGGATATGCTTGGCTTGGATTTGAGCGGCAATTCGTTGGGTCTGTCGCTTTTTTATGTCTTCGGGAAAAAAAATGAAGATGTTAAGATGTGAAACACCTTAACATCTTCGCGTTTTAACAACTTAACATTATTTCGAGCTTATTCCGCAGGCTGTTCCGCCTTCAGCTCCTCATAGTAATGGGCGATAGTGGTTTCCATGTAAGGATTAACCCACAAAAGGCCGATACCCAAGGTGAGAATGCTCAGCAGAATCCATCCGATAAAGCTGAGTTCCAGTATGAACAGCTCCCCTTTGTGTCCGTCCATCATCTGTTTGCTGGCCTCTATGCATTCGTCAATGTTGTATTCCGGATGGTCTTTGGAGATGAAGTAGGTCATGCTGTATGCGAGAGCCTTTATGATGCCGGGTATGACCAGCAATAATGACCACAGGATTGTATACAGTATTACCATAAAGGATGTTCCGAAGGCTCTTCCATAATTCTTGAAAAAGCTGAACAGTTTTCCAACAAGTTTTTCCTTTTCGCCTCTGATGAAATCCAGAAAAATCAGCATGTAGCTATAGGCCATGGGCAGGATGAAAAACAGTGAGACCAGAAGGCAGATGCCGCTCCAAACTGTGAAGTTTGTCTGCGTCGTCTGAATTCCGTTTGTGTAAGTGTGTTTTACGTAGGGGGTGTCGCTAAAGATGGCAGCAATCAGCACGTAAACCAACGTGGCCAGTACGGGTTGTGTCCAGTTGCCCTTCAAATCGCCGAGGGCTTTGTTTTTAAGTTCAGAAAATGAAGAAATCATGTTTTTTGAAGGTTTTAAAAGTTATATACAAATCCGAATGCCAGAGCTTTGCCGTTGTTAACGCCCAATCCGAAGTTGTTTTCGAATGTTATGTCATCAACAGAGGAATCCTCATTGGATCTGACCTCGTGTTTGAAGTCGATTGCAAACAGTCCAAGATAGGCGTCCACTTCGAAATGCTCGTTCACCTTGAAGGCGATACCCGGTGTGATGCTGATGTCCAAAATGTTGGTCCTATAGCCTTTCGGATCAACGTTAATATTCTGCAAGACATCATGATATTTGAATTTTGAAGTACCTGTGGAAAACATGCCTTCCGCTTCCGTAAAGATGGAAAAGCCGCCCACGGACATGCAGTAGTAGCGGAAGAACACGCCGGCACCTATGGTGTTATTACTCCATTTTTTATCAGTCAATATCGGATCGTTCGGTGCTTTTGTGATTTCACTGCCATAGGACAGATCCAGTCCGACTGCCATTTTGTCGTTCAGATTGAATCCGACGCGGGGTGCAATGCTGAAATTTATCGTGTTGGTTGGATTGGAGGTGTTGGCGCCTTGTTTTGTTTTATTGGATTTGAATCCGAAATCCGCTTTACCGCCGACATAGAATTGGGCGTCTGCAACTGTGCTTGCCGCAAAAAGCACAGTGAAAAGAATCGCTAACTTTTTCATCTTCAATAGATTTTAATGTATAATTTGATAAATTTAATTAATATTCAAATTATTATATAGCGCAAAAATAATGCCATAACCATCCGCAAAAGAGTTGGTTCTTTTTCGGGAGCGTATTGTTTTTTTGTCTACTTTTGCCAAAAGAAAAATAATACCCTTAAAAAATGTAATCAAATGAAATACACAACCCTTCAATGGATTGGAGATTTCCTGTCCCTCTTTTATCCGGACTATTGCCCCGCCTGCGGGGAGGTTCTGATGCGGAACGAGCGATGCGTCTGCACAAATTGCTCCATTCATCTTCCCCGCACCGAAGACAGCCTCTTTTCGCCAAACCACACCGAAAGGCTCTTTTGGGGCCGTGTGCCTGTTGTTGCGGCGGCGGCGCTTTTCAAGTTCAAGAAGGGTGGGGGCGTTCAGTCCCTGATACATCATCTCAAGTACAAGGATCGTCCCGACATCGGACGCTATTTCGGACGGATGCTGGGGGAGGAGTTGCGGCAGAATCCGCAGTTCCTCACGGTAGATGCGCTGGTGCCGATACCCTTGCATCCGAAAAAACTCCGGCTGCGCGGCTATAACCAGAGTGAGGAGATTGCAGCCGGAATCGCCATGGCGTTGGAGAGGCCCGTTTGGCCGGATGTGCTGGTGCGGCAGGTGGCAACCTCAACCCAGACGAAGCGTTCCGCTTTCCAGCGGTGGGAGAATGTGCGCACGGTGTTTGCCGTGCCGGATCCGGCGCGGATAGCAGGTAAGCACCTTCTGCTGGTGGACGATGTCATCACCACCGGCTCCACGATGGAGGCCGCCGCCAACAAGCTCCTTGAAGCCCCCAACGTGATCGTCAGCCTTGCCGCCTTAGCGGTTGATGTTGTATGAGTATTAGCGAAACTTTACGTTCCAGGAGAGGGAGGGCAGGATGGGGAAGAGCGACATCTGGTAGGCCTGGCTCTGCAGTGCCATCTTGGTCATGTCCTCGCCCTCCATTGTGGTCTGTATGCTGATGAAGAACGGATTTTTACGGTTATACAGGTTATAGACCGAGAATTGCAGGCTGTGCTCGCAGTGCTCCGTCCGGCGGAACATCCAGCTCAGCGAAAAATCCATACGATGGTACGGATCCATCCTGTAGGCATTTGTCCCGCTGTATTCCACAACCAGATTGTAACCCACAAAATAGTAGCCGACAGGCACCGTCATCGTGTTGCCGGTGGCATAGACCCAAACGAGGGATGCCGTCAGCTGGGGCAGGATGTCGTAGGCCAGCATCAGCGAAACGTCGTGGCGCCGGTCGTTCTTTGCGCAGAAGACCTTCCCGCTGTTGAGCTGCTCAAACTGCCGGAACGACCATGAGAGCGTATAGCCTAACCATCCTTTCCAACGTCCGCTGTTCTTCTGGGCGAACCATTCCAGGCCGTATGACCAGCCGTCGCCCTGCGTGTAGGGGTCGGAATAGCCGTATGCCGCCTCATTGTAGGGGGAATATCCCGCCTTGTATTCGGTAAGGTGGTGCATTTTTTTGTAATATGCCTCCATTGAGGCTGTAAGATCCTGTTTCGGAAAGTTCTGGAACCATCCGATTGCAACCTGGTCGCACGATTGGGGCATGGTGCTCTCCGTGGAGGGTATCCAGGCATCGGTCGGCAGGGAGATGCTCGACAGGCTCACCTGCTGCACATACTGGTAGCAGTGGTTGTAGGCCGCCTTGACAGATTTGTTTGAATCCAGCGAATAGCGCAGCGAAATGCGCGGCTCAAGCCCCATATAGTCCTTTATCCGCTGCCCGGCGGGGGTGAAGATGGTGTCAACAACCTGGCCGATTTCGTTCAGCACATAATGATGGTATGGACCGGTGTGCTGGAAGTAGGAAAATCGCAGACCGGCCTGTGCTTTCCAACGCCTGCCAAGCTCCAGCTGTGCGGAGGCGAAGGCGGCGGCATCATGGGCGAACTGCGCTTCGCGATCCTGCAGGTCCATGGCGGTTTCTCCGGAATATGCCTCGTAATTGTTGGGGATGAAATGGTGGTAGGTGTATTCCGCCCCGTAGTGGAACTGCTGTTTCCCGATGCTTTGGTCAACATCGCTTCGGAAATGGTAGTCCCGGATGCCGGAACGGGCTATGATCTGGTATATTTCCATCACCATATCTGTGTAGAAATCGTAATTGGTGAATGAAAAATGGTTGTTGATGCTGGTGCTGGCGTTGAAATAATGCAGCCATTGCAGGGAGGTGGCTGTGTTGTCCCATTGGAAAAAGGATGAGATGGCACCGCCGTTGGTTTTGAAACCGTAAGCGTCAGAACCGTTGTAGGCGGTCAGGAACAGGTGGTTGTTAGGATTGATTTTCCAGGTGATTTTCCCGTTAAGGTCATAAAAATAGAATTTCATCCCCTTCATGGATGAGGTCTCTTTCAGGAAAGGCTGGATAAGCGCGTCCACGTATGTTCGGCGGCCTGCCACCAGAAATGAGGCCTTCTCCTTGACAATGGGGCCCTCCAGAAAAATGTTGGAGAAAATCAGGCCGACACCCAACTTGCCGTGATAGTGCTGGAAATCTCCGTTGGGGGTGCTGACCTTCAGTGCGGAGGATAGTCGTCCGCCATATTCGGCGGGAATGTCCCCCTTCATCATTTCTGCCGACTGTACGGCATCCGCATTAAAGACGGAAAAAAAGCCGAACAGATGGCCGACATTGTATAGTTTGGTGTAGTCCAGCAGTATCAGGTTCTGGTCAATGCCGCCTCCCCGAACATTAAATCCGGAGTTTCCTTCGCCGGAACTCTGGATGCCTGGCAGCAGCTGGATGCTTTTCAGCACATCGTTCTCCCCGAAAAAGGCAGGCATTTTCCGCACCTCCTCCATGTGGAGTTCTGTCCTTCCCATCTGGCTCTCCTCCACATGCTGGCGGATTCGCCGGTCGGTTACGGTGATGGTTTTCCCTTCAAAATCCTTCGGGCAGAGCAGTATGTTCAGCTGCTGGTTATGTGGCCGCATCCGCAGGGTTATGGTGCGTGTCTGGTATCCGATGTATGAGCTCCGGAGTGTATAGGTGCCGGTGTCGAGCAGGAGGCTGAAGCTGCCGTTGTCTGTCGTTGAGGCCCCTTGGGAGGTCTGTTCAATATAAATGTGTGCGCCGGAAAGTGGTTTGCCGCTGGCCGAATCCCTTACCCAGCCGCTAAGTCTGTAGGAATGCTGTCCGTACAGGCTGGCAGCCGACAGGCAGATCATGACAACCAGAACAGGCAGGCAGCGGACAACTTTCATTATTCGGTACTGTTACAGTTTGATTACCTTATGGGTTGTAACGGATGTTCCGCAAATGGTGCGTACAAAATAGATTCCCTCGCTGAAACCGCTAAGGTTGATGATGTGTTCGCCCTCACCGGCGGTCTCTGTGAAAAGAAGCCTCCCGACCGCATCCGTCACCTTTATGGTGGTGGTTCCGCCATTCAGTTTGAGTGTGACAATTCCTGCGGTGGGGTTGGGGTGTGGCGTTCCATCTCCGGATTTTGCCTCAGCAATGCCGACCCCCTGCTTGATGCTGAAAGGAAGCGCGTTCGTGTAGTTTCCGCTCAATACGACGTCCCATTCGTTTGTCTTGTTGTTATACATGCATGCCTTGGCCACATAGCTGCCGCCGGCCACAAGTTCAGGCATTCCGTTGGTGGAGAATCTGACGTTGTTGAAAAATTTGTGGATGCCCAGTGAGATGTTTTCGTAGGTCTGAACAAAACCGACCAGATTGTCCTGTGTGTCGAAAATGCCCATTGCAAGCTTGCCGTTGGAGTAGGCGTCCTCACCCTGGTTGAGGATGGAGACCGTAATGTTGAAGGCCGAGTTGTAAGGAACGGGATCGGCGCTTATTCTCAGCGGGCTGTAGAGTTTCATGATATATCCGCTGCCATCGGAGATGCGGAATGTCAGCCGGTTGCTGTAGTTGCCGTCACCGATCAGGTGCCATGTGTCATCCTCGTCGGTCGTGTATACAAGGCTGGCTATGTAGGTGCCTGCCGGCAGCCCGTGGTCAGCGTTGAAGTTGCATTTGAAGTTGGGGACATACTTCCCCGCCTGCAGCGGCTCCCCGATTTTTGTCTGTCCGTAAACGCCCATCTGGGTGCCGTCCTCGTTATAGATGTTAACCGCGATGGTTCCGTTGAAGTTCTTGACATCATAGTTGCCGATAGAGCTGTAGATGTAGAAGGTGTTCCCGACAATAACAGGCTCGCTACTTGCACTCAGCACGCTGTAAAGCCGGAGGTCATATTCCATGCTGGCACCGGTTCCTACAAAGAAGGTGAGCTTGTTGGTGTGGTTGCCGCCGTTAATCTCCTTCCAGCTTTCCCCTTTCTTGTAGAAGGCCTTGGCGTAGTAGATACCGTTGCTCAGGGAGGACATGCCGGTGGTGGAGAACACTATGGAATCATAATATCCGTTTTTGAGCGTGCGGTTGTTCTTGGTGTCCATGTAGCCGACAAAGCTGCCGTCACTCTTGTATACGCCCATGGCGAAGGCTCCGGCATAGCTGCTGTCGCCGTAGTTGGCAATCAGGGCAGTTATGCTGAAAGGCGAACTCAGCGGAACGGTGTCGCGGCTGATGGTGAGCTGCTTGTAGAGCCGCAGGTCGTAGTGCTCGGTCTCCTTTGTGCCGGGACGGACAAAAAGCGCCTGCTGGTTTGTGTTGAAGCCTCCGGCTCCGCCGCCTGTACCAAGTGCGGAGGGGTTCAGCGCCGAAATGCCGAAATAGCCGTCGGAGGTGCCGCCCCATCCCCAGTTGATGTGGAATTTGCCGTTTGCGTCGTAGCCGTCACATACGAAGGCGTGTCCTCCTGCATTGCCGGTTCCGGCGTAAAGGATTGGCCGTCCGGCATCCAACTCGCTTTTCAGCAGGTTTGTCCATGTGGTAAGGTTGTTGTAGTCGGAACGGTAATAGCCGAGCACGGTGTCACAGTCGAAATAGTTTTTAAGTGCGGTGCGTGCGTCGTAGAAGCCGTAGTACTGCACGTAGCGGTCCGGCATGTATACGACCGCGCCGCTGCCGTTTGTGTCGTATTCCATGTCAACGCTAACGCCGCAGTGGTACATCAGCGTTGCGACAGCCATGCGCGACACTGTGTCGCTGCCGCTGGGATAGGTGTTGTTCATGTGCGCCCAGTCGTAGGTGGTTGCACCGAAGTTGGCGGAGAGGTTTCCATATTTGGTATGGTTGAAGCTGTGGGAGCCGACACCCTTTTGGGGATAGTTCCAGAATTTCAGCACCTGTGCCATGGCCGTTGCCACGCAGCCGGAGGGGCAGCGGTGCTTGGCCTTGCTGTCGTAGGGGCAGAGGTTGTTGTAGGGCCATCCCTGGTTCCACTTTGTCTTCACTAACGGTGCGACTGCTGTCGTTCCCATTGTGACGGCGATGTTTCCCTCGCGGTAGGCCTCCCAAAGCGCATCGGCTGCGGAGGTTTCCGCCTCGGAAATGTATTGTGCGATCTCATCACGGTACATCTGCAGCCACCAGCGCAGGTTGTCCGGCATGCCGGTGGTGTCGAAGCTGTTTGTGGTGGAATATCCCAAAATCGGGCTGATGCGGTAGTCGCCCGCCACCATCACAAAGCCCTGGACGCCGTCATTGAAGATGTAGTAGGAGACGGGCTGTTCCGCCGACTTTTGCATTCCTTCGGCCTGTTGCACAACGTAGAGCTCCAATTGCGGGGCCGCTTTCTGCCGGTTTTGTCCTGCATAGAAGTTTTCAGCAACTTTAAGTGCTATCGCGACATCCACCTTTTGCGCGGAAGCGGAAACTGCCATAAGGCAGGTGACTATCAAAATGAAGATTCTTTTCATGTGTGTGATTATTTGCTGTTTATAATTTTTTCTATTTCATCCGCACCGGAGGGTATCTCCGCGCCAAGGTCGATGGGGGAGTCCGCCACCAGCATGTCGGTCTCGATCCGGACACCGATGCCCTCATCGGCAATGTAGATTCCCGGTTCGCATGTGACAATCATGCCCGGTTCAAACACCACCTCGCGGTTGCCCACATCGTGGGTGTCAAGACCGAGGAAGTGGCCGATGTTGTGCATGTAGTATTTCCGGATGAGCGGCAGCGCGTCGCCGTTGTTGTCGGCCACATCCTCCGCTGTGAAGAGTCCGAGCCCTATCAGCTCCTTTTCCATAAGCTTGTGGACAATCCGGTTCAGCTTGTTGATGGTCATGCCGGGAATGTAGTGTCTCTTCGCCTCCGTGTAGATGCGGTGGCACGCCTCATATACCTGGCGCTGCCTCGGCGTGAAGTGGCCGTTTACCGGGATTGTACGGCTTATGTCGCTATGGTAGTTGGCGTAGCGGCAGCCGAAATCCAGCAGCAGCAGGTCGCCATCCTTGCATATCTTGTCATTTTTAATATAATGTAGGACGCAGGTGTCCTTGCCGGAGGCGGCAATGGGGGAGAAGGCGTGTCCCGATGCGCCGCTACGGATGAACTCGTAGGTGATTTCAGCCTCAGCTTCATATTCCGCCATGCCCGGCCGTATGCTGTGCAGTACGCGGTCGAAAGCCCTTGCGGTTATGCCGACCGCTTTACTGATCAGGTCTATCTCCACAGGCTCCTTGCGAAGGCGCAGCTCGCGCATGACTGGAGCCAGCCGTCCCAACTGGTGAAGCGGGAACTGCTGTTGGATTTTCCTGCAGAAACGCTGTGTCTGCTTCTCCACCTCAAAGGAGCATTTCCAGTCCTCGTCCAGTCCCATGTATAGAGTTCCGGCCTCAGCCATCACCTCCTTCAGGGCTGGTTCGAAATCATCCCTCCAGCGCACATTTCGTATGCCGGAGACGCGGGAGGCATGTTCCGTGGTGTACTTGTACCCGTTCCAGATTTCAATGGTCGGATTGGTGCGCACTATGAAGAGCTGTTCGCGGCATTCGGGATTGGAATGGTTGGGGCAGAGCAGCAGCAGAGTCTGCTCCTGGTCGATGCCGGTCAGGTGGAAGAGGTCGGGGTTCTGGTGGAATGGATGGGTCTCATCGCCGGAGTCGGGCATCTCGTCGTTGGAGACCACCAGCACTGCGGCGTTGTCAGGAAGGAGCGAAACCAGCTTCTGGCGGTTCCGGACAAAAAAGCCGGGGTCGATTTCCGGGTACCTCATGCCTCCGCTTTTTGGATTGGCATCAGGCTGTGGATGGCTCCGGTCGGGCAGTTGGCCAGACAGGTGCCGCAGCCGTTGCACAGCGCGTCGTTGATATGGGCGAGGTTGTTCTCCACCGTGATGGCTGCCTGCGGGCAGTTCTTCTCGCATTTCTTGCAGCCGATGCAGGCGGCGGAGCAGTTCTTTTTGGCTTCACCGCCCTTTTCCTGGTTGCGGCAGGCCACAAAGATTATGTTTTCGTTCAGGAGCGTGCGGATTTCGATAATCTGCCTCGGGCAGGCCTTAACGCAGGAGCCGCAGGCTACACAGCGTTCCGGATTGATGCGGGGCAGTCCGCTCTCCGGATCGATGGCGATGCCGCCGAAGCCGCAGGCGCGGACACAGTCGCCCATGCCGAGGCATCCGAAGGCGCAGCCGCTTTCACCGGCGCCCAACATGTTGGCGTAGGCGCAGGTCTGTGCGGAGTCGTAGTGGTATTTTGCCGGTGCGTTGCCGCAGCTCCCGTTGCAGCGCACAACCGCCTTTTTCGGAGCGGAGGCCTCCGCCTTCTCGCCCATGATTTCCGCAACCTTGGCTGCAACTTCGCTGCCTCCTGCGGTGCAGGTTATACCCTTTGAGGTGCCGGTCCTGACAATGGCTTCGGCCAAGGCGTGGCAGCCCGCGTAGCCGCATCCGCCGCAGTTGGCGCCGGGCAGGGCCTCTGTGATGGTTTCGATTCTCGGATCCTCCTCAACCTTGAACTTCTGTGAGACGAAATAGAGGATGACGGCGGCAAGTATGCCGATGATGCTCAGGATAAGTATGGCGTATAACATGTCGTTTATTTTAAAATCTTTTTGTTGTAATCGGTCAGGCTTTCAAGGATGTTGGTGCGGACGTGGATGAAGTCCTCCGCACCGGCAGCCTTCAGTTCCTCCATGCTCTCCGGATTGCCTGCGATGATGCAGATGCTTTGCGGGCACTGCTTCTTGACTTCGGCGATAATCTCAGGCGCGTAGGTGGGATATTCGTCGTCGGAGCTGCAGACAGCCACGATGGCGGCCTTGCTTCCGACCGCATCGGCTATGCCTTCAGCGGCGGTGGCGTAACCGGCCGTCTCCACAATCTGGTATCCGGCGCAGCCGAAGAAGTTGGTGACGAATCCGGCGCGTGCCTGCCGCATGGCGAGGTTCCCTATCTTGAAGAGGAACACTTTCGGTTTGCCGCCGTGCTTGGCGGCCCACTGCTCGGTCTCAAGGCGCAGACGCTCGAACGGGATGGCTCCGCGGTAGGGCTGGAGTCCCGGGTACTGCGGACGCTCCATTGAAACGATCTTTTCGGAGACGCTCTCCGTAAGGTTGGGGTACTGGTTGGTGCCGAGAATGGTGCGCCTGCGGGTCGCTATCTGCAGGTTGCGCTTGTTGCAGGATTCCTCAACCGCAGCCTTGATTTCGCCTTTCAGTCCCATCTCAATGATGCCGCCGGCCTTTTCAGTCTCGCGGAAAAGGTTCCAGGCCTGCTCAAGCATGGCGTTGGTGAGGTTTTCAAGATAGTAGGAGCCTGCGGCGGGGTCCACCACGCGGTCGAAGTGTGACTCCTCCTTAAGGATAATCTGGGCGTTGCGTGCGATATGGCGGGAGAATTCGTCGGAATCCTTATAAGCCTCGTCAAAGGGATGGAGCAGGATGGCCTCCGCACCACCTATGGCGGCGCTCATGCCTTCCGTGGTGTTACGCAGGATGTTGATGTGCGCGTCGAAGAGGGTCTTGTCCCAAGATGAGGCGATGCTCAGCTGCCGCAGCCTGGCGCTTTCGCCGTTGTCGGCGCCGTATTGTGCGGTGAGGGTGGCCCAGAGCAGGCGGAGCGCACGCAGCTTGGCAATCTCCATGAAATAGTCCGATCCGATGGAGAAGGTGAAGTGAAGGTGCGTGGCCGCGTCGCGGATATCCAGGCCGTGGTCTGTCGCGTATGCGAGGTATTCGTTGGCGATGTTCAGGCTGTAGGCCATCTCCTGTATTTTGGAGGCGCCGCAGTTGCCGAACAGGTGCCCCATGACGCTTATCGGGCAGAAGTGCGGGGCCAGCGGTATCAGACGCCGCATGGCATCGATGGCCTCATCCATGTCCTTTTCACGATTGTGGTAGAATTTCCCTTGCAGAAGCATGTCCATGACAGGGTCGAAGAAGAGTGCGCCCTGCAGCATGATCGCCTCCTGCGGATGTCCTGCAGCCCAATCTGCCAACAGGGCGGAGAATTTCACGGGGCATTCCGGCTTCTTGAAATAGAGGACGGTATCCTTCAGGTTAATGCCATCTATCAGCTGCTCAAACGTTTGCACATCGGCGACTTTGCTGACGTTGAACACGATGGCGTCGGCACCTTTTGAGAGGCTGGTGCGGGCCGAACGGTTGGCTTCGGCAGGGTCGCATTCAGGAACCTCCTCAACGATGCGCCAGCGGTTGTTTTCGGCCGATGCGCCGCGGACGTATGGGAACTGCCCCGGTTGCGAGGCAAGGTATTCCAACCCCTCCAGATCCTCCGACCGGTAGTATGGTTTCACGGAAAAACCCTCATCGGTCTTCCATACCAGTTTCTTGTTGTAGTCGGCGCCTTTCAGGTCCTTTTCAATGGCCGCCTCCCATTCAGGGGTGCTGATTTCCGGAAACTCCGAAAACAATTTCTCGCTTTTTTCGCTCATGGTTATCTCTATTTATTTAATGTAAAGATAGTTACAAATCAGATAAATTAATATGTACAAAATGCAAATTTACTTGAAAAAGTGATACGGATTTTCATGGGGTGAAAAAAAATCGTGCATTGCGCGGAATGGAACCGCGATTTTCTTTTTTTTCTATAAAAAAATACATTTGTATCCAAAAGTTGTATACTTTTGCATTTGGAAAATGCTTCACACAAATAGCAAAAATAGCTTAAATTTGCTATGAGTACAGAGCATTTCTATAGAAAAAACGTTTCGTATGTAAAACAAAAGTCATTAAAAATGGATGAATTGTTTGCAAAGCAGGAGGCCTATTTGAGAGCCACAAGCCTTGACATTGTGCGCGGATACATGTCCCGCATCAACTGGGATGCGCCGATGCTATGCCTTCGTGGCGCCCGTGGCGTTGGCAAGTCCACCCTTCTCCGGCAGTATGTGAAACAGCGGTTTCCGGCTGGAAGCGAGGAGGCGCTCTATTGCACACTTGACAGTGTCTACTTCGCCAGCAGCAGCATTTTGAAGGTTGCGGAACAGTTCCATCAGCACGGAGGTCGGCTGCTAATACTGGACGAGGTGCACAAATATAACGGTTGGAGCCGCGAGGTAAAGGAGATAGCCGACCTTTACCCGGATATGCAGGTCTTTCTCAGCGGCTCATCCATGCTTAACCTGATAGACGGGGATGCAGACCTTTCACGCCGTTGTGTCGGATACAATATGCCGGGGCTCTCGCTGCGCGAATACCTGCAGTTTTACAAGGGTATCGAACTGGAGGCTCACACGTTGGACGAAATCTTGCAAAACCCGAAACAGATTGCCGCCGCTGTTAACGAGGCGTGCCGCCCGTTGCAGCATTTCCATGAATATCTACGTTTCGGATATTATCCGTATTATCTGCATAATCCCACCGACTACCATACCCTGATTGAGCAGACCATGAACTATGTTATTGAGGCCGAACTGCCGCTGCTGCGCGGTGTGGATGTATTGAGCAACCGGAAACTGAAGGCCCTTATGTCCATTCTTTCCCGTTCGGTTCCATTTGAGGTGGACATCACTAACCTTGCCTCCCTGATTGAGGCTGGAAGGAACACGGTGATCGCTTATCTGCGTGACCTTTCCGATGCAGGGATGCTTAACCTGCTGTATAGTGATATTTTATCTGTAAAGAAACTGCAGAAACCTGACAAGATATACCTTGAAAACCCCAATCTGCTTTATGCCCTTGGCGGAGAAGTGGCCAATCAGGGTACCGTGAGGGAATGCTTCGCCGTCAACCAGCTGATGCAGCAGCATGTGGTGGAATATGGCAAACAGGCCGGAGACTTCAAGGTGGACGGGCACATCATACTTGAGATTGGCGGGGGAAACAAGTCATTCGGCCAAATTGCGGACATGCCTGATTCCTACGTGCTGGCTGACAATATTGAGATGCCTCGCGGCAACAAACTGCCGTTGTGGCTATTGGGATTTATGTACTAAAAAAGCACTAACCCCAGCTTCACTCCGCATATTCTATCTGCCGCGAAACGGCGCCTGTCAGTTTGTCGTCTCGCCAGACTTCGCGGCGAATCCAGTTGTGGTGCGAATCGTAGGTGTAGCGGATGGAGATGGCCTCCTTTTTTCCGGACTGGTCCGTTAGTGCGATTCCAGACACTTGTCCCTCTTCATCGTAGGAGAAGAGGATTTGCCGGTACACTCCACTTCTAACACGCAATGAACGATCTATTAAATAATAACTTTTTGGAAAATAAAGTGTTCCACCAATCGCTTTCATTTCTACAACCCTGCCTGCGCTGTCATAGCATACAGCCATTGTTGAGGCATTTTGCAGGGTGTATCCCGTTAGCCTGCCTGCGGTGTCAAAAATGTATTCTCCTGTAGTATAATAGTTTTCGTATCCATGCCACCAATTGCGAGACTCGGAAATCTTTTCCTCGCAATGCGCCAACCTCCTGCTGAAAAATGGAGCAAGACAGGAATCAGGATGCTTCCGCAGAGCCACATACGCTGACTTGTCACTGTCCGACATCACCTCGCAACAGGTGATACGGAGTTCTAGGGAACCATCCGGCTGCGGTTCCTTATGAAGCAGACGCATCTCCCCAACTGAATCACTCGATTTACGTAACTGGTCACTCACCGTAGCAGTACAACCGGTGGAATCATACATCCATGCGTACACATACAACAGTCCGTAGCTAATATCGTTCTGGCTCATATAGACCATCCGGCCCAAACTGTCATAGGCAAAACGAAAGCGTGTCATGTCGGAATTGAAGCGATTTACAGTTCTGAGGTTCCCATGTCTGTCATATTTCAGACGCACGGAATCGTTTCCTATATGAGTTCCGGAAAGATAGTAGGTTATCCTGCCTTTTCGGCGTTTCCTCTTCAATGTGTCATTTTTCTCGAAACTCACATGGCTGTAGGAGACGAGTTTCCCATCTTTGAACCGCCATCTCTTTTCACCAGGAATCTCTTCCATCCGGACTTCCGGATGACTGATTTTGTCAAATTTTTTGTGGCGCAAATAGTATTTGTCTTTGGGACTGTATTTTTTTCGATAATAAAAGTAGGAGTGCATGAGATATTTTTCAGCAATCATACTCAATTTGCCTTGCTGTGAAAAGGTGAAATTTGTGGTTTTGCTTAGCATGACATCATGAAGATAAACCTTTATCCTATGAGAGCCAACATATCTTGTGACAGTATCTGGTATCTCATACGTGGTGGTCACACTGCGTACCGGCCCGTGGAACATGGAGGGCTCGTCCACATTGGGGAAAAATTCATCCAAATAAACGCTCGGACTGGGTTGGGTCAGTGTGGAAAGCTCCGGCACCAGCTGTTTCGGGTCTGTCAGCCGCTGGGCGTTCGCCGCCGTCAGCGGCAGTAGCAGCAATAAAAGTAATGTGTATCTGTTCATGGCTGAGCATTTTAAAATGCCACGCCCAGTTTGAAGCCGGCGGTGAAGGCTGTGGGGGTGCCTTTGGGCAGCGCGATGAAGCCGTGGTAGTAGTTGTATTCGTTCTCATCGCCGATGCCTGCGCCTAAGCCGCCGAAAATGTCAAAGACAAAGCGGTGGCACACCCACTGGTAGCCTATGCAGCCCATGATGGCCAGACGGTTGTTGTGCAGCCGTTCCATGCCATCTTTCGAATCGTAGCTGAAGGAGGAGAAGGCCACATCCGGCTTGAAGTAGAAGCCGTTCAAGAGATGTTCCGGTTCACTGTATGGGTATTCACTAAAGTGAAATATGAATTTGTAGGCCAACCTGCACAGTCCTCCTTTTGAATGGTTGTGGTTGAGCAGGTCGCCGCCCCAGCCGATGACGCCGCCGGTGATTTCCACACTGTTGTCGAGTCGGGTGTAATAATTGTAAAATGTACGTTCGTAGGTTAGTTTGGTGGAGCCGCTGAACAGGGAGAGCATGGTCACTTTCAGGTCATTCTTGTAAAAGTGGCTTGGAATTTTGCGGCGGGATTCCGTGGTGTCGTTCTGCTGCGCCTGCGCCCCTGCAAGGCAGAGCAAAAGTAAAAATGAAAGTATTCGTTTCATGGCTATGAGTTTTGGCCGGAGGCCTGCGCCTCCAGGTGTTGTTTGTACATTTCCCACAGCACCATTCCGGCGCTGACCGCGATGTTCAGCGAGTGCTTGGTGCCGGCCTGTGGTATCTCGATGGCGCCGTCGCAGGCATCGACCACCTGCTGCTCCACGCCCATCACCTCGTTGCCGAATATCAGTGCGATAGGGGAGCTGCCGTCCCAACGGAACTTTTGCAGCGGCGTGCTCTCCGTCACCTGCTCCACGGCATAGAGCGCATAGTTCTCAGCTTTCAGTCGCGCAACGGCCTCCATCGTTTTCGGGAAATACTCCCAGGAAACCGATTCGGTCGCGCCTAAGGCGGTCTTTTCAATCTCCTTGTGCGGCGGTCGGGCGGTGATTCCGCAGAGGCATATCCGCTCCAAGCGGAAGGCGTCCGCCGTGCGGAAGACGGAGCCCACGTTGTTCATGCTCCGCACATTGTCCAGCACCACCGTCACCGGTGTCTTCTCGCTCCGTTTGTAATCCTCCACCGAAATGCGGTGCAGCGCCTCCATCGAAAGTTTTTTCATAAGTTATTGGTTTTCTATGTTCGGTTTTCTGTTTTGTAATTCTTTATTGTTCCCATGCCACTATCTGTCATTTCCCGATACAGTTTGAACAGTTCGGCAACGATAAGGGACTCTTTGTCGTCAGTATACATCTTCTGGTCGAAACCGTAGGCCTGCATCACTGCACGGTCGTTGTCCTGATGGGCTTTGCGCAACTCCGGTGGCATGGCGGTCTCATCATAGAGGTCAGCCAATGAAGAATCCGGATATATGGCCCGTGCGTCAAGGATGGCTTGGGCCGTTTTTTCAATCTTCGATTTTTGCTCTTCGGTTGGGTTTGGCCATGGGTAGTTGTTGTAGACGATGGTGACAGAATATCGGTAATCGCTTTTCAGCCGTCCGCAAACCGCCCGCATCCAAGCATTGTGGACATTGGAAGTAAGCACTCCAAAATGATAGGGTGTGGCATTGGCAATTGCAAAGTTTGCGTTTGTGGTGATTACATTTTTGTCCAGATAACCGATAGGAATGTATCGCCTGTTTTCCGATGTTGTGCTTGGTACCAGCAAATAGTCCGTGTCTGGTTGCCGGTTTTCCATAAAGAGTGTGGGATAATCCGCAAACCTACGGGTGGAAGCCTTTGTGCTTGCCAGACGCATTTCCCTGACTCTCCGTAAACGCGCCATTATGCCGGGACACTGTTTGAGGATGGCAGGGTCGGCTTTTTCCAACCACAGACAGTATCTTTTTTTGCCGGAAATGAATTCCTCAGCACCCAAAAGAGGATGGATGTATGGTTCGGCAAGTGGATTTTTCTTAACAAAATCCTCATATTCATTTGCCTCAATAATCAGGTTGCCACCATCGACCGGTATGCTCCCTTTTATCATTTCCGGAACATCGCACAATGGCTGTTTTCTCTTTTCAACAAAAACATCCGGAGCGTCCAACAGATATGGATTTATGTTCGTCACCTCAATTTGGCTTTCCTTGAAAAAGATCCTTTTTTTGCCTGAAGATTCGCCGCAGCTGAATCCGATGATCACACAATGTACATGTGCCTTTTGTTCGCTTTCGCTGTCCCAGCGGAAAGTGCGGTATGCAAAGTCGAAATGGATATTGTAACGTTCAAAAAGCGGTTTCCAGATGGCCGCCACCTGTTCTCCTTGGGTTATTGAATTGGTTGAAACCAATGCCGTGCGTGTGTCATGGTTTTTGTGCATTGTCTGCGCAGCTTTCAGGTACCAGCCCGCAACATAGTCGATATTGCCGCCAAAGCCTTTCATGATGGCCGCCAAATCCTCCTTTTGACTTTTGCTCTGATAGGTATAGCCTACAAACGGCGGGTTGCCCATGATGTAGTTGAAATTCACATGCCGGAATTGCTTTTCCTTCGGCTTGCTGTAAGTGACCGCCTCATCGGCATAGATGTCGATCTTGCCATAGACCGCTTCCGGCTCACTTACCTTTGTCACCGTTTCCCGCCGCGGATAGACATAAGCCCGTTCCGCATAAACCGCCACGGTTTCATCCTTAATCTCCCACTCATCCCACGGCAGCCGCAGCGCATTCCCCTCCATGATGTTCGCATAGCTCTTCAGCGGCAGGAAGTCGATGTCGTGCCGTACTATCTTCTCGGTCTCGCGGAGCATCTGGGCTTCCGAAATCCAGAGGGCTGTGGTGGCGACAGTGACGGCGAAATCGTTGATTTCAATACCGTAGAACTGGTTGATGCTGACCTTTATGGGATTTACCTCCTCCAAACCGAGGAACGACTGTCCGTGGTGGCGGGCAATGATGGCCTCGTTTTCCAGGCGGCGCAGCGAAAGATAGGTTTCAGTAAGAAAATTGCCGCTTCCGCAGGCAGGGTCAAGGAAGGTTAGCGATGCAAGCTTGTTCCGATAGGCATCAAGCCTCTTCCCGCGTTCTTTCTCCACTCTCACTTCAAGAATTTCGTCCAGTTCCTGGCGCAGGTCATTCAGGAATAGCGGGTCGATGACCTTGTGGATGTTTTCGATGCTTGTATAGTGCATGCCGCCCTTGCGCCGTGTGTCGGGGTTTAGGGTGCTTTCAAACACTGCGCCGAAGATGGTTGGCGAGATTTCGCTCCAGTCGAAATCAAGGCTGGCGTTGTCAAGCAGTGTTCGCTTCAATCCGTCGGTGAACTGCGGTATCTCAATCTCTTCGGCGAAGAGCCCGCCGTTGGTGTAGGGGAAGGCGGCAAGCGACGGTTTCAGATAATGGCTGCGCTTCTCAACAGGAGTGTTGAGTGTTCCAAAAAGTTTTATCAAATCCTCCCGAATATCCTCTGGGGCCGTACTTGCCAGATAGTCGTGGAACTGGTCGTGGGCAAACACGCCTGCATCTTCTGCGTAGAGGCAGAACACGATGCGCACGCAAAGGATGTTGAGCCAGCGGAGCGCTTCGGGAGATGTGTCGTTGTACTGCTCCAGCAGCGCATCATAGATGCGGCCCACAATCTCACCGGCCTGCATCGACACTCTCATCTCCTTGGTGATGTGCTCGCTCTTGCTGTCCACAAGGAATTGCAGACGGTAATGTTCCTTTTCCAGGTCTTTCAGAAAGATTTTCTGTGGCTCTCCGTTGGGCTGCTCCATATCGTATACGCGGAACTCCGTGAAGTTGCAGGTCACCACCCAGCGCGGATGGCGCGACAATGGAAGCCCGACAATGTACTTTTTCGCCTGCTGGAATGGGTTCAACAACGCACCGTCACTCTGGCGGACGGGTGCATCAAGGTTTTTGCCGATGCCCTTCTGCTCAATCAGCACTCGGGTGGCAGGAAGGTAAACATCCATGAAGTTGGTGCTGTCAACCATCACCTTATCCTCAAACTCCACGAAGGAATATGGGTCTTCAACCCCAAGCACCTTTTGCAGAAGTTCAAGCCAGAACTTCTGTGTGTCACCCTTTTCATAGCCTTTGCCCTGCCATGCCTCTGCAAATTTTTTTGCAGTCTCTGATTTTTTTAAATTTATCATTTTTTTATAGGTTTAGTGTTATATTATTAAATTATTCGTTTTCTCCCAGCAGATCCGGCCGCCGTTCGCGGGTGCGCTCCAGCGCCTTCTGGTACTTCCACTCCGCGATAAGTTTTTCGTTGCCGGAAAGCAGCACGTCCGGCACGGTGTGCCCCTCGAAATCGTAGGGGCGGGTGTAGACGGGCGGGGAGAGCAGCTCGTATTGGAAGGAGTCGGAGAGGGCGGAGGTCTCGTCGTGCAGCACGCCCGGAATCAGCCGCACGATGGCGTCGGTGAGGGCGGCGGCCGGCAGCTCCCCGCCGGAAAGCACGTAGTCGCCCACCGAAATCTCACGTGTGACAAACATTTCCCGTATCCTCTCGTCAATGCCCTTGTAGTGGCCGCAGAGCAGCATAAGGTTCCCTTTCATGGATAGTTCGTTGGCGATGGACTGGTTCAGGACTTCGCCGTCCGGGGTGAGGAAGATGATTTCATCGTAATTGCGCTCCTGCTGCAGATGGCGGATGCAGGCGGCAACCGGCTCAATCTTCATCACCATGCCCGATTCCCCGCTGAAGGGGTAGTCGTCCACTCGGCGGTGCTTGTCGGTGGAATAGTCGCGGATGTTGTGCAGGTGGTACTCCGCCAGCCCCTTGTCGCGGGCCCGCTTCAGGATGGAGACGGAGAATATGCCCTCGAACATCTCCGGGAACAGGGTGAGGATGTCGAAACGCATGGGCTATTTGGCAGCTCCCTGGTTGGCCACCTGCTCCATCAGCTTCTTCAATGTCTCCGGGTCTGCAATGAAATAGTCTTTCACCAGCCGCATTTTCTCATCATATTCAAACACGTAGGGAATTCCTGTCGGAATGTTGAAGCTGATGATTTCCTCGTTCCCCATGTTTTTGATATGCTTGACGATGGCACGTAAACTGTTGCCGTGTGCGGCGATGAGCACCTCCTTTTTCTCCTTCAGGACGGGAATGATCCGTTCCTCCCAAAACGGAAGGAGACGTTCCATGGTGTCTTTCAGGGCCTCTGTTCCAGGAATATTCGGAATTCCTTGGTAACGTGCGTCATGCATCGGATGGGTGGGATCCTCCTTTGACAATGGGAGAGGAGCCACATCCCAGCTTCTTCTCCATAAAAGGATTTGATCGGCACCATATTTTTTTGTGGCCTCGCTTTTGTTCATGCCCTGCAGCATTCCGTAGTGCTTTTCGTTCAGTTTCCAGGACTTTTCCACCGGAATCCAGAGACTGTCCATCTCGTCCAAGGCATAGAACAGCGTCTTTATGGCGCGTTTAAGGTAGGAGGTGAAGGCGTATTGGAACCGGAAACCGGCTTCCCTCATCTTGACGCCGGCCTCCTTTGCCTCGGCGATTCCTTTTTCCGACAAATCCACGTCTGTCCAGCCTGTGAAGAGGTTGGCCAAATTCCATTCGCTCTGTCCGTGTCTCAATAATACTAATCTGTACATCTGTCAAATAAATAATAGATCTGATACTCTCGGGTTTCTGCCGGATTGCCCCAGCAGAAACTTGCAAAAGTAGTCATTTTTTTTCAAACTTCATCCTTTGCACGGCACTTTTTTTTCAGCTGCTTTCCGAATCCGAATTGCTGATTTCTTGATACCGTAAAGTGCCTTCCCTTTATAATATTACCGGCAATGTTGCTCATGGTCAACCGGTGTGGGAACAGCAATCACATTATTAAATGGAATACTTTCAATCAATGTTGTCCGCCTTGACCTCACTTACAGCTCCCGAAATCACTGCTACCAATCATGTGATCTATTTCACAAATATACAGTCTTAACGTTAAGTACCAAATTTTTATAATTCTTTTTAGGAAATAAATCCCAGAAGTAGATGCCATACACAACACCGTATCCCGAATTACGCACATGCAGTATGACATCATAATGGTAAGTTCCGTCTCCACCGTCAAATAAATCCCGATTGTTTATGTAATATCCTGTATGATACGCCATGACTTTGCCCCAGACAAGGCTGTATTTTCGAAAATCAATGTTGATGTCATCACATCCGAGCTTTTTCAGCTCATCCATCCCGTTAATCACATTGATGCAGTCGGTGAACTTTACCGTGACAGTGTCCTCCCATTTTGAAAAGAAATCATCAAGTTTTTCTTTAACCGAACTGTCAGGCACAATAGGATTTAATGCCGTTTCTTCCTGAACACCGGATGAGTTGTTTTCATTTGTTATTTTCTCCTTCTCGCATCCTGCGAAGAGGAACGCGCCTGCCACGAGCAGGGCCACTGTTGCCACAATGGGCATTGTCTTGATCAGATTCTTCATGGTGAAAGTATTTTTTTAAATCACGCCGCAAAATTACGAAATAATCCGATAACTTTTTCAGGTATTTGAAATTTTGTGCAAAAATACCTTTTTTTGCAATATTCTCAAAATTTTTTCCGGCAGATATTACCGTCTTCTCAAAATGTTTGTCTCTATGGTGCTGTTATGGGAGAAGGATTCCGACCGTAACAACCTGACCCGTTGCTTCCGGAAAGGACTGCTCGTGAAGCTGCGTTGAGGCGTTGTAATGTCATGTGTGACATCGGTTTATCTTTTTTTTCAATTAAATGTTTTGTGCGTGGCGGGTTTATATTGATTTTTTATGGAAATTTGCCTTTTAAAAACAAGTAATAATAATTAAACGCAAATAGCATGAAAATAAGTGATTTTACTTCTCGTCAGGTGGGACCGGGTCCTGCCGATGTTGAGAAAATGCTGAAAGTGATTGGCGTTTCTTCCATGGAAGAGCTGGTCGACAAGACCGTTCCTGCAGCCATCCGCCTGTCCCAGCCGCTCAATCTGCCAAAAGGCATGAGTGAATATGAGTTCCTGAACCATGTCCGCGCCTTGGCAGCCAAAAATAAACTGTACAAGACCTATATCGGAATGGGTTATTACAATACAGTGGTGCCCGCCGTCATCCAGCGCAATGTGTTTGAGAACGCAGGATGGTACACGGCCTACACCCCGTATCAGACGGAAATTTCCCAGGGCCGTCTGGAGGCTCTCATGACCTTCCAGACAATGGTTGCCGACATGACCGGTATGCCGCTGGCAAACGCCTCCCTGCTGGATGAGGCGACCGCAGGCGGCGAGTGCATGATCATGTTCTACAACTCCCGTTCCCGTCAGGCGGTGAAGGACAATGTCCGCAAGTTCTTTGTGGACGAGTGCGTCTTCCCGCAGACTCTGGACGTGATCCGCACCAATGCAGCCCCGCGCAACATCGAGGTTGTTACCGGCGATGCCCGCAAGGTTGAGCTGGACGGCAGCTATTTCGGCGCGATTGTGCAGTATCCCGGCCAGTTCGGTGAGGTTTGCGACCACACGGAATTCATTGCCAAGGCGCATGAGAAGGGCATCTTTGTCGGTGTCGCTTCCGACCTGATGGCCCTTGCGTTGCTGAAGGCTCCGGGCGAGATGGGCGCCGACTGCGTCTTCGGTTCCGCACAGCGTTTCGGCACGCCGATGGGTTTCGGCGGTCCGCACGCCGCCTTCTTCGCAATCACCGAGGCTTTCAAACGCGCCTTCCCCGGACGTATCATCGGCTGGACTGTCGATGCCAAGGGCAACAAGGCACTGCGTATGGCTTTGGGTATGCGTGAGCAGCACATCAAGCGTGAGCGTGCAACATCAAACATCTGCACCTCGCAGGCTCTGGTGGCCATCATGAGCGGCTTCTATGCCGCCTGGCACGGGCCGGAGGGTATCCGTTGCATCGCCACCGGAATCCACAAAAAGGCGAAGAGGCTTGCCAAGGAGCTTGAAAAATATGGCTACAAACAGCACAACCGCTATTTCTTCGACACGCTTGCCGTACAGTGCCCGGTGAAGAGCGAAGTGGTTATCAGCAAGGCTTTGGAGCACCATATCAATTTCCGCCACATCTGCGAGGAGTGCATCGGCATCAGCATTGACGAGACCACCACGAAGGATGACATCATCGCCATACTGCAGGTGCTGGCCGAGGCCGCTGGCAAAACCTACGAGCCTTTCCAGTGCGAGTGCCAGTGCCGCTGCAAGCAGGAGGAGGATGAGACCATCCCCGCCGCATTGCGCCGCACAACCCCGTACCTGCAGCACCCTGTCTTCAACAGCTACCATTCCGAAACCGAGATGATGCGCTACATGAAGAAGCTGGAAGTGAAGGACCTTTCGCTCAACCGCGCCATGATTCCGCTGGGTTCCTGCACCATGAAGCTGAACGCAGCCGCCGAAATGCTCCCGCTCAGCTGGGCCGAATTCGGGGCCATACATCCCTTCGTGCCGGAGGATCAGGCTGAAGGATACCTTGAAATGATTCACGACATCGAGCATATTCTGGCCGAGGTGACCGGTTTTGCAGGTGTCTCCCTGCAGCCGAACGCCGGTTCCGCCGGTGAGTACAGCGGCCTGACAGTTATCCGCAACTACCATCTGGCACAAGGTCATACCAACCGCAATGTCTGCCTGATTCCCGCCTCCGCGCACGGCACCAATCCCGCATCAGCGGCCAAGGCAGGTATGGAGATTGTGGTGGTGAACTGCGCCGCCAACGGCGATGTGGATGTGGCCGATCTGAAGGCCAAGGCCGAGGCCAACCGCGACAGGCTCTCCTGCCTGATGATCACCTATCCCTCCACGCACGGCATTTTCGAGGAGGCGATTCTTGACATTATAAATATTATTCATGAGAACGGTGGGCTTGTGTACATGGACGGCGCCAACATGAACGCCCAGGTGGGTCTGACCTCGCCGGGCCGCATGGGTGCCGATGTGTGCCACCTGAACCTGCACAAGACCTTCGGCATGCCTCACGGCGGCGGCGGCCCCGGTGTGGGACCGATTGCCGTTTCGGCAAAGCTGGTCGATTTCCTGCCCAAACATTCGCAGGTGAAGGTCGGCGGTGAGAAGGGTAATGCCATGAGCGCCGCCCCTTACGGAAGCGCCATGCTGCTGCCCATCACCTACGGCTATCTGAAGATGCTGGGCGGTGACGGCCTGACCGAGGCGACCAAATACGCCATCCTGAACGCCAACTACATCCGCGCCCGTCTGGAGAAGGACTACAAGATCCTCTACACCGGTGCCAACGGCATGTGCGGCCATGAGATGATTGTAGATTTCAGCGCATTCAGCCTGAAGGTGTCGGTGGGCGATGTTGCCAAACGTCTGATGGACTACGGTTTCCATGCTCCTACTGTGGCCTTCCCGGTGCACAACACACTGATGGTTGAGCCGACCGAGAGCGAGCCGCTGAGCGAGCTGGACCGTCTCTGCGACGCCTTCATCTCCATCCGTCACGAAATCCAGGATGTCATGGACGGCAAGTACGATGAGAAGAACAACCCGATCTGCAACGCGCCGCACACCATGCAGGTGGTCTGCGCCGACGAGTGGAACCTGCCATACAGCCGTCAGACAGCCGCCTTCCCGCAGCCGCATGACGACAAGTACTGGCCGACCATCAGCAAGATCGACGATGCCTACGGCGACCGCAACCTGCAGCCCGTATGGCCGATGGAATAATTTTAGGAAATTAAATAATTGAATATTAACCAAACACAATGCAAGATGAAAAAAGTTTGTTTGCTTTTCGTTGGACTGTTTGCGATGGGATTCACGCAGGGCCAGCGTTTTTATGAGGGTTGGGAAAAGTACAACCACAACATTAAGATGAGTCCGTGGACTGTCGTGGACAAAGTCCCGATGCGTAACGGTTGTGGCGACAATGCCAAGGGATGGCAGATCAATGTTGCCGGAAATACCGTCTCCAATGTGCCGATCAGCACTCCGACAGGTGGCGACACCAACAAGAACACGGCCACCTTCGCCTGTGGCGGCGCTCCGAACAAAGGTACTGACTCCTGGGTTATCTCCCCGCTGATCAAAGGTATCAAGGATGGTGACTATCTGAGCTACTACATGTGCAATTTCTCCGGAAGTGAGAACTGCAACTTCCAGGTGCTCATCTCCGGGACCGGAAGCACCGACACCTCCAGCTTCACGCCGCTCGGCACCTATCCCGCCTATCGTAACAACGAGTGGGCCTCCTTCTCTTTCTCCTTGGCGGATTATGTCGGCAAGGATATCCGTATCGCCTTCCGCGCCTATCTCTATCCGACCTCCTCATCCATGTTTGAGTTCGGCGGAGTTTTCGGCGTGGACCAGATCCGTATCGGTGAAGTTTCCGAGTATGACCTGGAGTTTGTCGAGATGCTGTCACCGGAGGTGCCCATGCAGAACATGGACACTGCAGTTCCTATGACCGTTGTGATCCGCAACAGGGGACACAAGGTTGAGGAATTTGATGTATGGTACCTGAAATCCTCCGATGTCGCCAGCTGGAAGGACAAATTCGCATTTGCCCAGAACTACAAGGTGAAAAGGCCGCTCAACACCTTGGACACCATGCATGTCACCTTCCCGAAAGGACTCCGTTTCCGTAAGGGTGTCCGTGACACGCTCATCGCCTGGGTTGATATTCCCAGCGACCTGGACCGTTCGAACGACTCCATGCCGGCCACCATTGCGGACAATGTCAGTCCTGCCGGTGTGCCTTACATCAACAGCTTCGATTCTGCCGCGGACATTTCCGGTATCCGTTTCTTCAACATTCGCAAGGATGAATCCACATGGAAGGATGTGAAAACCGTTTTCTATGCCCGTCGCGGTGAAGGTTGCATGGAGTATGCAGGTAACACCAAGTATGATGCCAACGACTGGTTCTTCACCAAAATGATCTATTTTGGTGATGCCAAGGATCATGAGCTGCATTACTGGTATGCCGCCTCCGATCCGAGCAAACCTCAGAAACTGGTGGTGGCTTGGGCTTACCAGCAGAAATACCAATCCCTTATGTGGGAACTGAACTGGCATGAGAACATAGTCAACAAGGCTGGTGAGGAGGATGCCGAGCATAACCGCGGTTATGTTGAGGGCACTGCCCGCTTCAAGGTGGAGAAACCTGGCTATTATTTCATTGGTTTCAAATGCGCCAGCCCCGCTTCCACGGGCAGGCTCTATTTGGATGACATAGACGTTCATCTGGCAGTTGATGTTGTGGAATGCGCAGAAGACCGTTCCATCAATGTCTTCCCGAACCCTGCGCAGGACCAGTTCCGCATTGTCTCTGAGCATGCGCTTCTCCAAGTGGAGATTTTCAATGCTGTCGGACAGCGGGTCTATAACGGCAACAGTGCCGGAAACCAGCTGGATGTGAATGTTCACGATTTCGCCAACGGATTGTATATCGTGAAAATACAATCTGAAAACGGTTATGCCACCAAGAAAATAAATGTGATTCATTAATAAACATTTATCTGTTTCATTTTTGGGCCGCCATTTTGGGCGGCCCTTTTTTTGCCAATTTGCAGAAATCATATCCTTTTTTTTATTATTTTTGCAAATTTTAAGGTTTGAATTTTTGATACAACTGTTTTGGAGGTAAAACGTACATTTGATTTATTGGATTGGATGGCGGAACGGTACGATAAGGACGACATTCTGGCCACCAAACGGAATGACGGATGGGTGAAGTTAAGCGTCAGCGACTATTGCAAGTACTCCGAAATCATGAGCTACGGTTTCCATGAACTTGGGCTTCGCAAGGGCGACCATGTGGTGACCGTCACCAACAACCGTCCTGAGTTCAACATTATCGACATGGGCCTGGCAATGCTTGGCGTTGTCCATGTTCCGGTTTATCCGACCCTGACCACAAACGATTACTCCTATGTGATCAACCATTCGGACGCGAAGGTTGTGATACTTGCAAACCGCGCGATCTACCGGAAGGTGCAACCTGCCTTTGAAAACTTTGAGAACAATCCCAAAATTTTCACGCTTGACCATGTGGACGGGGAGGAGGAGCTCTATTCCGTATTCAAGCAGGGTATCCTGCACCGCCAGCAGGATGCGCCTGTTGTGCAGGAGATAAAATCATCAATTCTTCCCTCCGATGTGGCGACAATGGTCTACACCTCCGGGACGACAGGCACACCCAAGGGGGTTGTGCTGACCCATGAGAACCTTGTCTCCAACTTTACGGCGCATGCCAAGGTTATGCCGATGGATTCGCATTGCCGCGCCCTAAGCTTCCTGCCGCTCTGCCATGTGTTTGAGCGGACCATGAACTACCATTACCAGTATTTGGGCATCAGCATATATTATGTGGACAATATGGCCACGATAATGCAGGCCGCAAATGAGGTCCGTGCGCACGGATTCTGTGCCGTGCCGCGTGTGCTTGAGCTGATGCATGACAAGCTTGTGGCCGCCGGAAAGGACATGGCCGGCATCCGAAAGTCAATTTACAGGATGGCTTTGAACCACGGATACCGCTTTGACAGACGCAGGGGGTTGTGGTACAAACTGTGGCAGCACGTATATGATGTATTGGTATACAGTACAATACGCAACAAGTTCGGTGGGAACCGCTTTATCATAGTCAGTGGAGGTTCGGCGCTGAATCCGAAAATCACCCGTCTGTTCCATGCGGCCGGCCTCTGCGTATTTGAGGGTTACGGCCTTACGGAGACGGGTCCTGTGATAGCTGTGAACAACCCTGTGACCGGAAACTGGCGTATAGGTACTGTGGGGCCGGTGCTGCCCGTGGCGGAGGTGAAGCTGGCCGATGACGGTGAGATTCTGGTGAAGAGCCCCTCGGTCACGCACGGCTACTACAAGGACGACCGGCCTGTCACGGACAGTGAGGGCTGGTTCCATACAGGCGATGTCGGACAGTTTGAGGATGGTATTTTCCTGAAGATTACCGACCGGAAAAAGGAGCTTTTCAAACTTTCCGCAGGCAAATATGTCGCACCCCAGCCGATAGAAAGCCGTCTCAAGGAATCGGAATGGATTGAGGATGCGATGGTGGTGGGTGAGAACGAGAAATATGTGGCGGCGCTGATTTCCCCCAACTATAACCAGCTGCATTTTTACGCCAGCAAACACAAGCTGCATTACCGAGATAACGGGCAGCTGATACAGCATCCGGAGATTGTGGAGCGTTTCCAGCAGGAGATTGTCGCCATTAACCGTATGCTTGCTCCCCATGAGCAGATTAAGGGCTTCCGTCTCGTCACGGAGGAATGGTCTCCGCAGACAGGCGAGCTTTCCCCCACGCTTAAGCTTAAGCGGCATGTGCTGCTGCGGAAGTACAGCGATCAGATCGCGCAGATATACAACCACCAGAAGGAGAAGGAACAGGGTTTTTCTTTCAAGCAGATAAACCTCTCCTTTCTGGACAAGGTGCGGCAAATAGGACCGGAGAAACTTTTTCCGAAATTCAACATAAACAAATCTTCGAAAAATGAAAGTGACAAGGACATTTGATTTACTGACCCAGTTAAAGGAGCAATATTCCTTCAAGCAGGACATCCTCTCCATCCGTACTCCGAAGGGATGGGTGAAATACAGTGTGGACGACTATTACCGGATTTCACATAATCTGGCATACGGCCTGCTGGCAGCAGGTTTCCGGGAGGGCGACCGTGTGGTCATCATCACCCAGAACCGTCCGGAATGGAACTTTTTGGACATGGCGCTCTCGCTGGCGCACATGATCTCAATCCCGGTTTATCCGACATTGAGCGAGGAGGACTACCGGCACATCCTGAATCACAGCGGTGCGCGGGCGGTATTTGTGGGCAACGAGAAGATATTGGGCGTTGTGGCTCCGATTGTTGAGGAGATGCCTCTGCGTCCGGAACTGTTTACCGTCAATGAGATAGAGGGACGGAAAAATTGGAAGGAGCTGCTCAAGCTTGGGGAGGAAAAGGCGGATGAATGGGTCCCTGTAATTGAGGAGAACAAAAAGAAAATCGGAGAGGATGAGGTCTGTACCATAATCTATACCTCCGGCACCACCGGAATGCCCAAAGGTGTTATGCTGAAACATATCGGTTTGACGTTTAACGCCATAGGACATGCCAACATGCAGATCCGCGACCACCGTCACAGGATGCTGAGCTTTTTGCCGCTCTGCCACATCTATGAGCGCAGCATGAACTACGAATACCAGTATCTCGGTGTCAGCATATACTATGCGGAGTCGCTGCGCAGCATCGCACGCGATTTGAATGAGGCCCATGCGGACGGCTTCTGCGCGGTGCCGCGTGTGATGGAGATGATGTTCGACAAGCTGCAGGCCAAAGGTGACGAGCTGAAGGGCATGTCGCGAATGATTTACAAATGGGCGTTCAACAAGGCCCTGAAGTTCGACTATAAGCGCAAGGATGCCCTGTACAAGCTGCCATACGCGATTGCCGACAAGCTGGTGTACTCGAAGTGGCGCGAGGCGTTGGGCGGCCATGAGATGCTGATTGTCTCCGGCGGCTCCTCCATCCAGGACAAGATTATCAGGCTCTACACTGCGGCCAAGATGTACATTTTCGAGGGCTATGGCATGACCGAGACCTCACCGGTGATTGCGGTCAACAATCCAAAGGAGATGCTGATTGTGATCGGCACCGTAGGAAAGATAATGCCGGGAATTGAGATGAAGCTGGCAGATGACGGCGAAATCCTGACCAAGGGTATCTGCCTTATGGCGGGCTATTACAAGGATCCGGAGGCCACCGCGCAGGTGATAGACGAGGAGGGCTGGTTCCATACCGGCGACATCGGCGAGTTCAACAAGGACGGTTATCTGCGCATCACCGATCGGAAAAAGGAGATTTTCAAGCTTTCCGCCGGCAAGTACATTGCTCCGCAGATGCTGGAGAACCGATTCAAGGAATCTCCTTTCATTGAGAATATTATGGTGATAGGGGAGAACGAGAAGTTTGCCTCAGCGCTCGTTTCACCCGATTTCAACCGTTTGCAGGAATGGGCGAAAAAGAACAAGATTCCTTTCACCACCCATGCCGACCTGGTTAACAACGCGCAGGTCAAAAAGATGGTCATGCAGGAGGTGGATGCTATAAACGACAAGCTTGCGCAGCATGAGCAGCTCAAGCGGATCCATCTGGTGCCGGACGAATGGAGCGCCGCCTCCGGGGAGCTTTCGCAGACAATGAAGCTCAAACGCCGCGTCATCATGAAGAAGTACGAAAAGGAAATAAAGGAGATTTACCTGCATGAATAGTTCCGGACCGCTTATCCATGGCCGCCGTTTCGTCCCATACATTTCGCGGGATAGGATTGCAGAAAAGGTTGCAGAACTTGCTGGCCGCATCTCTGCGGACTATGCCGGTGAGCGTCCCATGCTGCTTGTCGTACTCAACGGTGCGATGCCTTTTGCCGTCGCGCTGATGCAGCAGCTTACGGTTGATGTGGAGCTCTGCTGCATTCGCTACACCTCCTATGTGGGCACCTCATCCACAGGTGCGGGCAAGGAGGTTATAGGGCTGCCGGAGGAGCGGCTGAGGGGGCGTCGTGTCATTGTTGTTGAGGACATTGTGGATACAGGCCGGACAATCGCCTATCTGCACGAACGCCTGCAGTCCTGCGGCGTGAAGGATTCTGAGGTTGCCGCGCTCACCTTCAAGCGGGGGAAATACCTCGGAACGCTGCCAATCCGCTATGTCGGTTTTGAGATTGACGATGCCTTTGTGGTGGGATTTGGCATGGATTATGACGAATATGGCCGGCAATATCCGGACATTTACCAATTGGAGGAGTAGAAAGAGAGTAGGATGGAAACAACAAGACAACAGAAAATAGCACGTCTGGTCCAGAAGGAGATGGCTGACATGTTCCAGATGGAACGCTCCTTGTATGGGGGGCGCGGCTTGGTGACAGTCACCAGGGCTTCGGTTTCAAAGGACATCTCCTATGCACGGGTGTATGTCAGTGTTTTCGGTGTGCCGGACAAGGCGGCTGTCATGGCGTTGCTGGATTCCAACAGCCGCGAAATCCGTTTCCGGCTGGGGCAGCGCGTCCGCCAGCAGCTGAGGATAATTCCCGAACTCACCTTTGTGCTTGACGAAACCCTCGACTATATTGAAAATATTGACAAACTGTTGAAACAGTGAAGGTCTCCTTCTTTGTTGCGAAAAGGTACCTCTGGTCCGAAAAATCCCACCAGCTTATCCAGCTCATTTCCTGGATCTCGCTGGCCAGCATTTTGGTCTGTACGGCGGCACTCTTTATCGTGCTCTCAGTTTTTAACGGTCTGCAGTCCTATATCGGCAGCCGTTTCAATGCCTTTCATGCTGATGTGGAGATTACTGCGTCCAAAGGGAAGACTTTCGCCCTTACAGAGGAACAGCTGGCTGCGCTTCGCGGTCTGGAGGGTGTGGAATATCTTTCTGAGGTATGCAGCGACATGGCTGTGCTCTCCTATGATGACCGTCAGTTTATAGCAAGGCTAAAGGGTGTGGCGCCGGACTATTACCGGATGAAACGTCTCGACACGACTGTCTACAAAGGCGTTTTTGCGACTGAAAGCGGTGATTTCCCGTTAGCGGTGCTGGGCGCGGGTGTGGAGCAGAAACTGCACTGCGGCATTGCCGATTACATCAGCAATAGGCTTTTGGTCCATTATCCAAAAAGGTCGCAGCGGCTTATGGCAGCCAATCCGATGCAGGGCATACAGAGCGAACAGCTGACACCGGTCGGCTGTTTCTTTTCCGCTACGGAATATGATGCCTCATACGTGTTCACTTCACTTCAATTTATGCAACATCTTACAGGCCACGAGGGGGAGGTGACATCTGTCGAACTGCGGGTTTCGCCAAAGATTCCGGTACGGAAGGTGGTTGCGTCGGTGGAGGCTCTTCTCGGTAATGGCTATCAGGTTTTGGACCAATACCAGCAGGAGGCGGATATGTACAAGGTGATGCGCTCCGAAAAATGGGCGATTTTCGCCATCCTTTCCTTTATTCTTCTCATTGCCTCCTTCAACATGATCGGCATGATGGCCGTGCTGGTTCTGGACAAGAAAAAGGATGTCGGCATTTTCTACGCCATGGGGGCGGAAACCTCTTTCATCCGGAAGGTGTTCGTGCAGGAAGGGCTTCTGATAGCCGGTGTCGGCACATTTGCCGGCATGTTGCTTGGCTTTGCTGTCTGCTGGGCGCAGAAAACCTTCCATCTGATACGTTTGGGTGCCGGTGGAACGCCATATCCGGTCGAGATTCACGGTATGGACATGCTGGCCATTTCCGCCGTTGTTTTGTGTATCACCCTGCCTGCAATGCTTATTCCGGTCATACGAATTTCCGACCGACTGTTCAAAAACATCCGCCATGAATAATTCCCTTCCGTTTTCTCCGGAGACGGCATCCCGTATAGGATGGCTGTCGGACGGCTCCTGCCAACTTATTGAAATTAAAATGGTGGCCGCCATTTTGCGTCCCCGTGCGCAGTTTGCGCACAAGGGGGATTTCGGACATGCGCTGCTGATTGCCGGCAGCAGGGACATGTTGGGTGCCGCCCAGCTGGCGGCAAAGGCCTGCCTGCGCGGAGGGGTGGGGCTGCTGACGGTTCATCTGCCCGCCTGCGGGGAGCTGCCGATGCAGACCGCGGTGCCGGAGGCGATGCTCTCCTGCGATGTGCTGGAGGATACTGTCAGTTCTTTGGATTTCAGAAAATTGGAGAAATATAGCGCCGTCGGAACCGGTCCGGGACTGGGCAGGAGCGATGCTGCCGGACGCTGTCTGAAACAGCTGCTGCAGTTCTATCGCCGTCCCATCGTGTGTGACGCCGATGCCTTGAACCTTCTTTCCGAAAATCCGACATGGTTGGAGTTTCTGCCGGCCGGTTCCATCCTCACGCCGCATCCCGGCGAGTTGGAGCGGCTGGTCGGACACACTGGGGATGCCACGGAGCGGTTGGAGCGCACACGCGTTTTTGCCGCCCGCCACCGTTGTGTCTGTCTTATAAAAGGGGCATATACTGCTGTTGTGCAGCCTGACGGTCATGTTCTTTTCAACACCACGGGAAATCCTGGCATGGCCACCGCCGGTAGCGGTGACGTGCTGTGCGGTCTTGTTCTTGCACTTCTTGCACAAGGATATTCGTCGGAACATGCGGCTATAGCCGGAGTGTATCTGCACGGGCTTGCAGGGGATTTGGCTTTGGAGTTCCAGTCGGAGGAGAGCCTGCTTTCAGGGGATTTGCCGGCGTATTTTGGGGCGGCGTTCAAGAAGGTTCGTTCGGTAGGGTAATTTTATTTCAGTTCAGTATCGTTTGGAACTGTTATAGAAAAGTCCTTGGACAATCATGATCAGCAGGGTGGTGAAAATACTGTTGATAAGGCTGATCCATATCAGGTGGAAAAAGTTGGCCAGGCTGAAGCTGTCCAAGAAGAAAATCAGGAACTGGTGAATGAAGGTGGACAGCAGCGTATAGCCGGCAAACCAGCCGAAATGCATGTCCCACAAAGTTGGAAGCTGGTGATCTTCCAGGGTGGCGTTGTATGGAATCAGGTTGATGACAACGGGCCGCATGAAGGCGATAAGGGTGGTTGCGGCAGCGTGCACGCCCATTATTCCGGAAAAGCAGTCCACTCCAAATCCGATTGCAAACCCCAGCAGCACCACCAACCATCGTGGGGTCTGGAACGGAAGGGTCAGAATGAACATGACATATAGCATCGGGGTGAGGTATCCCCACAGGCAGATGCGGTTCAAAAGCAGCACCTGCGCGGCCAGCAACAGCAGAAACTGCCATACATATTTCCAGGCGAAGTTCTTATTCATGACGTGTGCTGTCTGTTAAAGTTTGCAGTTCGTCGTAATAGTTGTTCTGAACAATCCATACCTGTGTCATCCGGTCAAAGTGGTTGCTCAGCCGCACTTCCAGAGTGTAGAAGCCATCCTCCACCTCCTTGCGGATTTTCGAGACGGTCCCGACCGGATAGTCCGGCGGGAAAATCAGTGAATGGTGGGTTACAAGGGTGTCTCCGACCTTTATCTGGTCCAGTGAGGAGACGTTGCGGAGTATGGCCCTCCTGTGGTTCCTGCCGTCCCAGTACAGCACACCTGTAACAATGCCGTCCTTCAGTATAACGCTCAGGTTGAATTTGGAGTGCAGCAGCGACATCACTGTGCAGAAGTGGGGCGAGACGTTCTTGACGATGCCGACAACGCCCTGGTCGGAAAGCACGCCAAGTCCCTGCCGGATGCCGTCCTCATAGCCTTTGTCCAGAATAAGGTAGTTGTCCGGCAGTGAAGTCGTGTTTTCAAGGATATTGGCCACCTTGTAGTCGAAAAGCGGCGCCTGCAGCGGCTCAGGCAGGCTGTCGGTGATGGAACTGTCGGATGTGTTGAGGTCGGTGTTACAGACCTGTTGCAGCAGTCTGTGCTGGAAATCAAGCAGTGCCTCGTTCTCCTTCCGCAAATGGAAATATGAGGCAGCCTTGGCACGTTGCCGCAGCACTGGCCCGGCCATCTCCCTTATGACGGTTCCGCCCTTCCATTGCTTGTAGGCGGTGGAGGAGGTGATCAGCAGCAGGCAGACGATTTCAAGTATCACAAACAGGAAAACTGCCGCGTAACGCCTGATGAATTCAAACAGGTTCCTCATGGATGGAGGGTATGGTTATTTGCTCAGCTTCTCCACCTGCGCCTCAAGTTCCTGAATCCGTTCGAGCAGTTTGGGCAGCTGGCGGTATACGGCCACGCATTTTATGCTCTCCTTTGCGTCGAACGCCGGAGTGCCGAAGACTGCGCTGCCCGACTTGAAACTGTTGTTGACGGCGCTCTGGGCGGCCACCTGCACGTTGTCGCCGATGTTCAGGTGCCAGTTGACCCCGACCTGTCCGCCGAAGAGGCAGTTCTTGCCTATTTTGGTGGAGCCCGCCACACCGCACATGGCGGCCATCACGGTGTTCTCGCCGATTTCGCAGTTGTGGGCGATCTGGATGAAGTTGCAGAGCTTCACACCTTTGTGTATTATTGTCGAGCCCATGGTGGAGCGGTCGATGCAGGTGTTCGCACCTATGTCCACATTGTCCTCAATCACCACGTTGCCCAGTTGCGGGATCTTCATGTACTGCTTGTCCTCCTGCGGGGCGAAGCCGAAGCCGTCCGCCCCGATGATTGCGCCGGAATGGAACGTGCAGTGGTTCCCGATGACGCATTCGTGATATATTTTCACTCCGGAATGCAGTATGGTGTCATGGCCTATGCGCACATTGTCCCCGATGAAGGTGTGCGGGTAGATTTCGCAGTTGTCCCCGATGACCACCCCCTCGCTTATCGAGACAAAGTCGCCGATGTAGACGTTCTTGCCGATCACCGCCTTCTCTGAAATGGCGGCGAAGGGGGAGATGCCGCTCTTGCGACGCTGCTGCTGGTAGAATGTCATCAGCTGGGCGAAGGCAAGGTATGGGTCCTTCACACGGATGAGGGTGCAGTGGAGCGGCTTGGAGGGTTCAAAGTCATCGCTCACCAGCACGGCGGTTGCCTTGGTGTCATAAATATAATGTGTGTAGGCGGGGTTGGCCAGGAAGGAGAGCCCCTCCTCCTCACCGGCATCTATTTTTGAAAACTTTGAAAGGATGGCGTCGGGATTTCCCTCAACCCGTGCGCCAAGCTGGTCGGCTATCTGCTGTACGGTGAATTTCATCATTTTACTTGAGTTTCATGTATTGGATGATTCCTTGTATCTTTGCTTCGGCGGCCTCCACTGCGGCATCGTAGTCCTCACGCCGCTCCAGCTTTTCCCGGACGCTGAAGTAGAACTTTATTTTCGGTTCGGTGCCGGATGGCCGCATGGTGACCTTGCTGCCGTCCGCCAGATGGAACTGGAGCACATCCGACTTGGGCTGTTGTATCGGGGTCTTGGCTCCGGTGCGGCAGTCGGTTGAGGTGGAAAGAAGAATGTCGTCGATGCGGACAACTTCAATGCCGTGGATGCTGCTGTACGGGTGTTCGCGGTATTCCTCCATCATGTGGCGGATCTCCTCCGCGCCGCTCTGTCCCTTCTTGGTGATTGAGAGCAGGCTCTCACGGTAGTAGCCGTATTCGATGTAGGTGTCGATAAGCAGGTCGCGCAGGCTCTTGCCTTCGGTTTTGGCAAGTGCGGCGAATTCGGCCAGCAGCGAGCAGGAGATGACCGCATCCTTGTCGCGTACAAAGTCGCCTGCAAGGCAGCCGAAGCTCTCCTCACCGCCGGCAATGAACTGCTCCCTGCCCTCAAGTTCAAGAATCTTGTCGGCAATATACTTGAATCCTGTCAGCACATCGTAGCAGGCCACGCCCTCCTTGCGGGCGATGTCGCGGATAAGCTCCGTGGTTACAACCGTCTTGACCACATACTGTTTTCCGTCGATTTTTCCGGCCCGCTTCCATTCCTTCAGCAGGTAGCGGACAAGCAGGGTGAGCGTCATGTTGCCGTTGAGCAGCTCATAGCTCCCGTCGCCCTTTGGCACCGCCACGCCGATGCGGTCTGCATCGGGGTCGCTGGCCAGCACAAGGTCTGCCTGGAGCTTTTCAGCCTGTTCTATCGCCATCCGCATGGCCGCCTTCTCCTCAGGGTTCGGGGAGACAACAGTGCTGAAGTTGCCGTCCGGAACGGCCTGTTTCTCCACAAGGGAGACATTGTCGAATCCGAAATTCTTCAGCGAGCGCGGTATCATGTATACGCCGGTACCGTGCAGCGGAGTGTACACTATTTTCAGGTCATGCTGCTTTTGTATGGCTTCGGGATGCAGGCTCAACGATTTGATGCGCTCCATGTAGGGGGCGTGCACCTCCTCGCCGACGTACTGCACATTCTCCGGTTTGCGGGTCCATTTCACATCATCGATGGAGGTGATTTTCCTCACCTCCGCAATCACATTGCCGTCGTGGGGCGGAACCAGCTGGCCGCCGTCGTTCCAGTAGGCCTTGTAACCGTTGTATTCCTTAGGGTTATGGGATGCTGTCACCATAACGCCGCTGTCGCACTGGAGCTGCCGTATGCTGAAGGAGAGCTCCGGGGTGGGGGTGATCTGGTTGAACAGGAACACCTTTATGTCGTTTGCGGAGAGCACATCGGCCACAATTTCCGAAAATTCACGGCTGTTGTTGCGTGAATCGTAGGCCACCGCCATGCGCGGCTGCCTTTCTGTGACGCATTTGCGCACGTAGTTCGCCAGACCCTGCGTCGCCATGGCGACGGTGTATCTGTTCATGCGGTTTGTTCCCGCACCCATGATGCCGCGCATTCCGCCGGTGCCGAATTCCAGTTCCTTGTAGAAGGCATCCTGAAGTTCGTCCGGGCGATGCCGCTGCATGTCCCATACCTCCGCTTTGGTTTCTTCGTCATAGGCTCCGTTCAGCCAAGTGTTTACGCGTTCCTCCACTATTTTTTCCATCGCTGTCTTTTTTTATGTGATACTCTATGAAAATAAAATGCAAATTTACATGAAATCCGGATGCGGAATGCAGCCGTTGAGATAAAAATTTCCCACCCTTCGCTTTGTATCGGAAAAAATGCTACTTTTGCGGATGCGTCGCATGTGGCGGCGCACATAAATTTCTATTGATGGAACAGCAGCATAAAAAGCTTTTTCTTATTGACGCCATGGGGCTTATTTACCGTTCGTATTATGCCCTGAACAAAAATCCGCGCATCAACTCCAAGGGGAAAAACACCTCGGCGGTGCTGGGTTTCGCCAATTCGCTCTACGAAATCATCCGAAAGGAGAAACCTTCACATATCGGGGTTGCTTTCGACAGTTTCGCCCCGACCCTGCGCCATGCGGGGTTCAGCGAATACAAGGCAAACCGCGAAAGCACGCCGGAGGACATTGTCGCCTCCCTGCCGGACATCCGCAACCTGATTGCGGCATTCCGCATACCTTTGCTGGAGCTGCCCGGATATGAGGCGGACGACATAATCGGAACGGTGGCCAAGCGGGCCGAGAAGCGGGGCTTTGAGGTCTATATGGTGACCGCTGACAAGGATTACGGGCAGCTGGTATCAGACCGCATCTTCATGTACAAGCCGGCGCATCTCGGCAGCGGTTTCAGCGTGCTGGGCGTGCCTGAGGTTTGTGAGAAATATTCCATCCGTAACCCTGAGCAGCTGATCGACCTGCTGGGCTTGTGGGGCGATTCCTCCGATAACATCCCCGGCATCAAGGGGGTGGGCGAGGTGACTGCGAAAAAGCTGATTGCGCAGTTCGGTTCCATTGAAAACATGCTTGAGCATACTGATGAAATCGAAAATGAAAAGCTCCGGATAAAGGTCCGGGAGGGCGCTGAGGACGCGTTGCAGTCAAAAATGCTGGCCACCATAATGTTGGATGTGCCGTTGGAGCTCAATGAAGCGGATTTTGTCGCGCAGCCGCCAGATTTCAAACTGTTGCGTCCGGTGTTGGAGGAGTTGGAGTTCCGGCAGCTGCTGCGTCGTATCCAGAACGACTACCCGATGACGGTGGAGCCGTCCGGAATGCTACCCGGCCTGTTCGGCATGGATCCGGATGCAGGAGGGGAGTCCGCCTCCGTCTCCACGTTGCGCAACACGCCGCATGAATACCGGTTGGTGGACAGTTTTGAAGGATTGTTGCAGCTGGGTGCGCACATGGCGGAGTCGCAAGCCTTCTGTTTTGATACGGAGACCGACAGCCTGGATGTGCTGCAACTTAATATTGTGGGCCTTTCGGTCTGCATGGAGGAGGGGAAGGCCTGCTTTGTGCTCTTCCCGGAAGATGCTGCGGAGGCCGGCATGTGGCTTGCCGCGCTCCAGCCTGTGTTTGAGGATCCGAAGGTTTGCAAGGTGGCGCAGAACCTCAAGTTTGACCTGCAGGTGCTGCAGCGTTACGGGGTGAGGATTGCCGGCCCCTGTTTCGATACGATGCTGGCGCACTACCTGCTTGAGCCGGAGCAGAAGCATAATATGGACCAGCTGGCTTTCCAATATCTCTCCTATGAGACTGTCTCCTACAGGGAGATGTTGGGTGACAGGAAAAGGTTGCGCGATGTGCCGATTGAGGAATTGAGGGATTATGCCTGCGAGGATGCCGACATCACCTTCCGGCTTTTCCGAGTTTTTGAGCCTATGCTTCACGATCGTGAGGCATGGGAACTGTTCGAAAAGGTTGAGATGCCGTTAGTGCAGGTGCTGGCTGCCATGGAGCGCAAAGGCGTCCGCGTGGATACCGGTTACCTTAAGCAGTATTCAGGCGTGCTGCAGGAGCGCATAGCAGCGTTGGAACAGCAGATATACGCCCTTGCGGGCGAAACCTTCAATATCGCCTCCCCACGGCAGTTGGGCGTCATCCTTTTTGAGAAGCTGCGCATTGTGGAGAATGCGAAACTTACCAAGACCAAGCAGTACCAGACAGGGGAGGAGGTCCTGCAAAAGCTGGTGCACAAGCATCCAATAGTCCAGGCTGTGCTGGACTACCGCGGCTTGCAGAAGCTGCGCTCCACCTATACGGAGGCCTTCCAGCAGCTGGTGAATCCGCTGACAGGAAGGGTGCACACCTCGTTCAACCAGACGGTCACCGCCACGGGGCGGTTGAGCTCCAGTAACCCGAACCTGCAGAACATTCCTGTCCGTAACGATGAGGGGCGTGAAATCCGTAAGGCGTTCGTGCCCGCCGATTCAGGGCATCTGCTGCTTGCGGCGGACTATTCACAGATAGAGCTGCGCATCATGGCCGGAATGAGCGGGGATGCAGGCATGCAGGAGGCTTTCAGGCATGGTATGGACATCCATGCAGCAACTGCCGCAAAAATTTACAATGTCGGGATCGGACAGGTTACAAAGGAGATGCGCCGCAATGCCAAGACGGTCAATTTCGGAATCATATACGGAATTTCGGCCTTCGGCCTTTCGGAGCGGCTGGATATCCCCAGGAAAGAGGCGGCTGCGCTGATCGGACAGTATTTTGAACAGTATCCGGGCATACGGCAGTTCATGGAGGCGCAGAAGCAGTTTGCCCTGGATCATGGCTATGTTGAGACAATCTGCAAGCGCCGTCGCTACCTGCCGGACATCCGGTCGAACAATTCGGTGATCCGTGGGATGGCTGAGCGCAATGCGGTGAACGCTCCGATTCAGGGTTCTGCCGCTGACATGATAAAGATTGCCATGGTGCGTATTTTTGACGAACTGGAAAAAAGAGGGCTGCAGTCAGCAATAGTGCTGCAGGTCCATGACGAGCTTGTGCTTGATGTGCCTCTTCCGGAGCTGGAGGAGGTGCGGGAAATCGTACGGACCGCCATGATTGAGGCGTTGCCGGTGGGTGTGCCGCTGGAGGTGGACATCCGTTCCGGGAACAATTGGCTTGAGGCACATTGACAAATAAAACAGAAAGGAGACATATATATGGAATTTTCGGCAAAAGATCGTGAACAATTGCAAGGACACGGATTGTCCGTGGAGACGGTGCTTGGACAGCTGGACCGCATGTGTGAGGCGCGCCATGCGCTGCGTGTGCTGCGTCCGGCCGTGCCCGGTGACGGGATAGAGGTTCTGTCCGAACAGGAACGGAACAGGTTGGAGAGTTCGTACGACACCCTGATGCAGGGCAGAAGGTGCCTCAAGTTTGTGCCGGCCTCCGGTGCCGCCACGCGCATGTTCAAAAAATGGTTCCAAATGATGGGGGGCTGCACGCCGGAGGAGGCTTCCGAACTGGCGGAAACGCTTCCCCGCTATCCGTTCTATCCACAGCTGGCAGAGGCGTTGCGCTCAAAGGGCACTTCGCTTGATAAGCTGGACGGCCCTGCAGATTATGCCGACCTGCTTCGCTTCATTCTCACGGAGAAGGGCTGGGGCTTCGGACGGATGCCGAAAGGGCTGCTGCCGTTCCACCTGTATGGGGAGAAGGTCCGTACCGCATTTGAGGAGCATTGGGTTGAAGGCGCTTCCTATGCTGTCGGCGGCGACGGACGGGTGCGTCTCCATTTCACTGTTTCGCCGGAGCATGAAGAGGCCTTCCGTAAGTTAGCCGGACAGCTTAAAACTGTTTATGAGAAGGTGACAGGATATATGTTTGAGGTGGATTTTTCGCAACAGATGCCTGAAACCGACACAGTTTCGCTTGACAGTGACGGAAATCTGTTCCGTGATCCCGAAGGTCGGATCGTTTTCCGTCCGGGAGGGCACGGGAGCCTGCTGCTCAACCTTAACCGGCTGGATGCCGACGTGGTGTTCGTGAAGAATATCGACAATGTGACCACCGATGCGCTGCGCGGTGACACCATACAATATAAAAAATGTCTTGCCGCGCTGCTTCTGGAGAGGCAGCAGGCCTGCTTTGAAGCCCTGCGGCAGTTGGATGCCGGTGCTGATGAGGCGCGGCTTTCCGCCATCGAGCGGATGATGCGGGAGGATTTGCAGATGGCCTTCCCAGCCGGTTACGGCTCTTTCGGGCTGGCGCAGCGGGCGGACTACTGCCGCCGGCAGCTGGACCGTCCCATACGTGTGTGCGGAATGGTGAAAAGGGAGAAGGATCCCGGCGGCGGCCCCTTCTGGGTGGAAAAGGATGGGGTGCCATCCCTGCAGATTGTCGAGACCTCCGAAATGGATCTGGAGGATGCTGAACAGCGGCAGTGCCTGGACGATTCCCAGTATTTCAACCCGGTCGATCTGGTCTGCAGCTGGAACGGCTACCAGGGCGGCCGTTTCGATTTGCGGCGGCATGTTGACAACGGACGCTATTTCACCACAGAAAAGTCCAGTGCTGGCAAGACGCTCCGCGTGCTGGAGCATCCGGGATTGTGGAACGGCTCCATGTCCGACTGGATAACTCTGTTCGTGGCGGTTCCGCTTTCCACCTTCACTCCGGTGAAGACGGTGGAGGATCTGCTGCGTCCCGCCCATGTTTTCACATCAAATGCCAGATAAAATGAACGACAGACAGCTTCGTCGCATCAGAACAGGATATGTTTATCTCGGACACCTGACTTTCCTGACAATGCTGGTCTTTTCCCTTGTCTGGATGTTCCCGCGTGTCTGCTATATGGATTCGGCCTTTCAGGTGTTCGGCCTTATCAATTCCGGCAGCTTCACAATTAATGACGGGCGGTGCAGCATGGTGGTTTCCGAACTGCTGCCGCTGCTTTTCCTTAAGCTGCACCTGCCGTTGTCCGGCATAATTGCAGCCTATTCGGTATCATTCGTGCTTATAGGATACGGCTGCTACATTGCGGTGCAGCATCTGCTTAAGGATTATGGCACCGCCCTGGCGATGCTGTTTCCCTTCTTTTGCATGAACCATACCTTCCTGCATGGCATTTCCGAAACCTTCCAGCTGGTGTTTGCCGCTGCGCTGCTTTATACCCTGCTGGCTTATAGGCGCCGGAGCTCTTCAAAGGTGGCTGCGGTGTGCCATGCGGCGGCGTTGCTGGCTGTGGCCGCCTTCTGTGCCTTCATCCATCCGGTCGCGATTTTCTTTCTGGCTTTTGTATGGCTCTATGTCTGGGTTGACGAGGGCTTCAGCTTCCGTTGGGAGACGGTTTTCGCCCTTGCCGCCTTTGTGCTTGTTGAGGCTCTGAAATTATTGCTGCCTGCGCAGGGCGGAAGGGACGCCAGCTTCCTGCTGCCTTTGCCGGAGCTGCTTTCAAAACTTCCTGATTTCTGGCATTTCGGAAGCCTTAAATTTTTCAAGGACCACATCTTCTCACTCTATTACATGCCGTTGCTGCTCTTCGTCTGGACCTCGGTGTGGTACATCCGGCGCAAGATGGTGTGGAAATCCGTGTTTTACATCGGTTTTAACCTGTTTTTCCTTTTCATCACGCTTTGGATATATTTTGCCGGGGACGGCCCGATTGCGATGGAACGTTCCTTCCTTCCGATGGCATTGTTCACCGCGCTGCCCTTTGTGCGGGAGGTGATGCCGGAATGGAAGCCTTTCGGGCATCGTATTGCCTGTTTGCTTCTGATGTTGTTGCTGGCACTCACTTTCATCCGGATGGGCAACGGTGCGGAAGAGGCATCGGAGCGGCTGCAAAAGATGGATGATCTGCTTGTGGATGCCCGGCAGGAGGGGGTGCACAAGCTGTTTGTATCCAAGGAGGATGCTGAATCGTTTGGCGTGGACTATTCTTGGGGTACCGGTATCGAGTCGATGCTTTACGTCACCGCCAGGCATGGTAGGGAATGCTGTTCCAACCTGTTTGTGTATGAGGATATCGCCGCATTGCAGTTGCCGGAATTGCTGGCAACCGACCGTGTTGCCTTTGTCCCCTGGTGGATTTTCCTGCACCGGGAAGGGCTGAATCCGGAATATTTCCCTTTGCCGGATGAACCGTTCTATTTTCTTCATATAGATGGCAATCAGTACCGTTTTGTCCGTGCGCAATAATTTCGCGGAATTGGTTCTGATGTATCGCTTTTTCCATTAACTTTGCGTTTTAGAACACCATTTTGTGCCATTATGCCGAAGAGTCAGAAAATGAGTAAAAAAGGCTGGATGCAACGTGCCAAAAGTGCGCGTTGGGGCTGCATTGCGGCGGCGGTGTCGCTCTCTTTCCTTCTTACGGCCGTGCTGGTGCAGTTTGTTCCGCCGCTCTTCATAGCGGAGGTGCAGATGGAGTTTTTCCTCATCTGGACCCTTGGCGGGTTGCTGTTCGTACTTCTTTTTCTCCGCATCCTGCCTCACTGCTGGTGGAAGGTGGCTGCAGGAACGGCGGTGGCGCTCCTGCTTTTACCTCTGTTTGTGGGCTGGAACTACCCGATGCTGGCGCAAGGTGTCGCGCAGTATTTCACCCATGCCCGTAACCGTATTTCCTCCCAAGTTGAGGTCAAGGCGGCCAAAGGTGTGAGCCAGCCGCACATCTCCCTGCAGCAGCGCATCCAGCAGAAGGTGGACTACACCAATCCTGAGGTGCGCATGTTCGCGGTGAAAAATTCTCTGCTCTACTTTGATGAGTATTATAGCAAATATGGGCAGATTTGCCGGCAGTTCTCACTGATAAAATCCATCAAAGGGCAGTACAAGTATGTGCGCGACCCGAACGGCTTCGACTATTTCGCCGACCCGACAGAAAGCATCGCGCTGATGGCGGGCGATTGTGACGACCATTCCATTCTGATGGCTTCGGTGTTGGAGGCTATAGGAGCCTCGGTGCGCATCATTTGGGCACCCGGTCATGTCTATCCTGAACTTTACTGTGGTGACCAGAACAGTTTTGACCGTTACGTCAGTGCGGTCTATGCGCTCTTCAAGGAGGAGATTGACGACAAGCGCATCTATTACCGCTTGGACAAGGATGGAAATTATTGGATGAACATCGATTATACGGACAAGTACCCAGGATCAAAGTATTATTGTGAGGAGGTGCAGTCCATCATCTATATCAGATAACCATGGCCATTGATTTTGAAAAAGTTCCGTCTCCATGTTATTTGCTTGACGAAAATGCGCTGCGCATAAATCTGGATATTCTCCGATTGGTGCGTGAGGCTGCAGGTGTGCGGATTATCTGTGCCTTGAAGGGTTTCGCTTTCTGGTATGCCTTTCCGATGCTTGCGGAATATCTGGACGGTGCTGCCGCCAGTTCGTTGCATGAGGCACGGCTGATCGCAGAGGAGATGGGACGGGAGGCGCACACATATTGCCCCGTTTATGAGGATGAAACTTTTGACCAGTTGCTTATGTACAGCAGTCATTTGACCTTCAATTCCTTTTCGCAGTATCATCGGTATGCGGATAGGGTGCGGCAGAGCGGTAAGGCGGTTTCGCTCGGTCTGCGAATCAATCCGGAATACAGCGAGGTGGAGACGGACCTGTACAATCCTGCATTACCCGGGTCCCGCTTGGGTTTGACGCGCGACATGTGCGGCAGCACTTTGCCTGAGGGGATTGAGGGGCTGCATTTCCACACCCTGTGCGAAAACAACAGCGATGTGCTGGAACGCACCCTGCAGGCGGTGGAGGCCAAGTTCGGTGACTGGCTTTGTCAGGTGCGCTGGGTGAACATGGGCGGCGGCCATTGGATCACGCAGGATGGGTATGACATTGAGCGGCTTGTCCGGGTGCTGAAATCTTTTCGCGAAAGGTACCCCAATCTTGAGGAGGTGATTCTGGAGCCTGGCGAGGCTGTCGGGCTGCATACCGGCTACCTGGTCTCGACGGTGAGGGATTTGCTGTCACGACCGGGTTTTAGAATTGCCATGCTTGACGTTTCGTTCGCATGCCACATGCCTGATTGTCTTGAAATGCCATATAAGCCTGTGATACTTAATGCTCATAATCCCGAACCTGAAGACCAGTTCGTCTACCGTATGGGCGGCAATTCGTGTCTTGCGGGCGATTACATGGGAATGGGCGATTACGCTTTTGACGAGCCGCTGGAAATTGGCGAAAGGATTGTGTTTGACGACATGATCCATTACACCATGGTTAAGACCACCTATTTTAACGGGGTGCGCCACCCCTACATTGCGGTCTGGACGGAGCAGGACGAGCTGAAGGTGCTCCGCTCTTTTGACTATGGGGATTATAAATACAAATTATCATAGCCTATGTTGTATCCGTTGAAATTCAAGCCCATCTACAAGGAGAAAATCTGGGGAGGCCATAAGTTCCACACTCTGCTTCACAAGGAGGACTGTGCGGAGATTCCGCAATGCGGCGAGTCATGGGAGGTGTCCGGTTTTGACGAGGAACCCTCCGTTGTCACCAACGGTTTCCTGGCCGGCAACACCCTGAACGAACTGATTGAGGTCTATATGGGCGATTTGGTGGGGGAGAAGGTCTTCCACCAGTATGGGCAGGTCTTTCCACTTCTGGTCAAATTCATTGATGCGCAGGATGACCTGTCTGTCCAGGTGCATCCGGATGATGAACTGGCAAAAAAGTTGGGGGAGCCCAACGGTAAGACCGAGATGTGGTACGTTATCCAGGCGGATAGTGATGCGAAGCTTAACATAGGTTTCAACCGCCCGCTGAAGAGGGATGAGTTGCGGCAGATTGTGGCAGGGAACCGGCTGGAGTCCGTACTGCGCTACTGCAACGTAAGTGCAGGGAGCTGCTGCTATATTCCGGCGGGCAAGGTACATGCAATCGGCAGGGGAGTCCTGCTTGCCGAAATCCAACAGCTTTCGGATGTGACCTACCGTCTGTACGACTATAACCGGCTGGATGCGGAGGGGAATGCCCGCGAGCTTCACGTGGAGGAGGCGTTGGAAGCCATTGATTACGAAGACAATAATAACGACCTGATTGCATATCATGCGCAGAAGAACCAGACAGTGGATTTGGTGAATTCACCCTATTTCGTCACGCGGCTGATGGATTTTGACAAACCGGTGGAGAAAATCTATGTGCCCATGGACAGTTTTGTGCTCTATGTCTGTGTTGGAGGTGCCGCAGAAATCCGCTGCAACGGCATGGAAAAAGAAACCGTCTCTGTTGGAGAGACGGTGCTTATGCCTGCCAGTATCGAGGAGGCGGTTCTGGCTCCATTGGGGAGCTGCCGCCTGCTGGAGGTCTATATGCCGTAAAGTGCGTAATAAAGGGCAGGACGGTTATTTCTCCGTTTTTTCCTCCTCTTTTTTCTCTTTTTCCAGTCTGTTCAGCCTTTCCATCATGTCCGGCAGGTAGTGGAGGCTGCCGTATGCCTTGATGCCTTTTGTGGCATCCATGGCCGGTGAGCCGAACAGTTTGGTCTTGTCCTTGACATTGCGGTGAATGCCGGATTGGGCTGCCACCTGCACATAGTTGCCGATTTTCACATGATCCTTTATTCCTACCTGTCCGCCAAAAACGCAGTGGTTTCCGATGCTGACCGAACCGGCCACACCGCAGCCGGCGGCAAGGACGGTATGCTCCCCAATCTGGCAGTTGTGCGCTATCTGAACCAGATTGTCAATCTTGGTTCCCTTGTGTATTACAGTGGCTTCCAGCATGGCACGGTCAATGCAGCTGTTGGCACCGATCTCCACCTCATCCTCTATAATGACAGTGCCCATCTGTGGAATGTGGGAAAGCACACCCTTCTCGTCCGGAATATATCCGAACCCGTCCGCACCGATCACCGCGCCGGAGTGGATTATGCAGTTGTTGCCTATTTTGCAGCCTTCGTATATCTTCACGCCGGCATATATGATGGTGTTCTCCCCGATGCTGACATTGTTGCCGAGATATACCTGAGGGTAAATCTTGGCATCATCCTTGATTTCCACATCCTCTTCCACTACAGTGCCGTCTCCGATGTAAACCCCCTGGCCGATAACCGCTGATTTGTTTATGATCGCCTGTTTGCTGATACCCAAGCGCTTCGGTTTGAGATCATCGTAGAACTGCAACAGGGTGACAAATGTTTTTTTGGGGTTTTTCACCCGGATGAGCGTGCAGGAGACCGGCTCTTCCGGCTCGAAATCCTGTGAGACGATGGCGATGCTGGCCTTGGTGTTGTACAGGCAGCTGGCATATTTCTGGTCGGTGAGGAAGGTAAGCCCTTTTTCCGGACACTGGTCAATCTGACCGAAACATTCCACAGTGGTATTGGGATCCCCTTCGATGACCCCTTCGATGAATTTGGCGATCTGTTTGGCCGAGAAAGTGGGTATCTGTGTCATCACTATATAAAGTTAAGGGTTTCTTCTTTTGTGATTTTTTGGCAATAATGGCATTGCAGCTTTATTTCCTGGCTGTCCAGCACCCTGAATTTCGGGGTTACCTGCTCATGGTTGGTTATGCATTTGGGATTGTAGCATTTTACTATGCCCTCAAATTCATACGGCAGGGTGGGCACCCGTTTCTCCACCACTTCGTAATCCTTTATTATGGTAAGTGTGGCGGTGGGGCAGACGATGGCAATCTTATTGATTTCGTCCGTCTCAAAAAATTTGTTCTGGATCTTGATGATTGCCTTTTTCCCCAGTTTCTGGCTCTCCAGGTTGTTGCCGAACAGCACCTGGTCGGTGCAGCTTTCCAGATGCAGTATCCTGATGACCTGGAACAGTTTGTCAGAAGGGATATGGTCAATTACGGTTCCGTTCTCAATGGCGGATACAACTAGTTCTTTTTTCTTCATGGCGTTTTTATTTTAATCCTAAAATGGCGGCAATCAATGCCTGACGTACGTAAACCCCGTTCTGGGCCTGCTGGAAGTAGTATGCCTGCGGCAGCGGATCCACATCGGTGTTGATTTCGTTGACCCTAGGTAGCGGATGCAGCACCTTCATGTTGGGCTTCACATTCTTTAGCAGCGACTTGTCCAGTATGCAGGAGTTCTTCACCCGTTCGTAATCCTGAATATCCAGAAAACGTTCGCGCTGCACCCTTGTCATGTAGAGTATGTCCACCTTGTTCACCGCTTCGGCAATGGTGGTGTACTGGTAGTATTTCAGGTTTTTTTCCTTGATGTGCATCTTTACGGTGCTCGGCAGCTTGAGGCTCTCCGGGGATACCAGATGGAAGGTGGTGTTGAAATTGCACATTGCCTCCACTAAAGAATGGACTGTACGGCCGTATTTTAAATCCCCAACCAATGCGATGTTGAGGTTGTCAAGGGTTCCCTGTGTCTTCTGGATTGAGTAGAGGTCCAGCATACACTGGGTAGGGTGCTGGTTTGCACCGTCACCTGCATTGATGACCGGTACTGTGGCCACTTCGGAGGCGAGTCGGGCGGTGCCCTCCAGAGGATGCCGCATCACAATCAGGTCGGCATAGCAGGAGACGGTCCGGATGGTGTCGGCAAGGCTTTCCCCTTTGGCTGTGCTGGAGTTGGTGGCATCTGAAAAACCGATGACCCTTGCGCCTAACCGGTTGGCGGCGCTTTCAAAACTGAGCCGTGTCCTGGTTGAGGGCTCAAAAAAGAGGGTGGCGACCACCTTGCCTTGGGCAATGTTCTGCACCGGTTCCTTTTCAAAGGTTTCTGCCAGCCGGAGGATGTGCAGGTATTCCTCTTTGCTGTAGTCTGTAATGGAAATCAAATTCCGGTTTTTCATATTCATTGTATACAATATTTTATATGTATTACCAAATCACTTTTTCTCTGTTTATAGGCATTGTCATGCAGCGTCCGCCGCCGCCTCCACGGGGAAGTTCGTCGCTGCGCAGCGTGACGACGCAGCGTTTGTGGCTGTCAAGCGTAACCTTTCCGCTGGCGACATCGGCGGCCGGAACCACATCGAAACCGTGGCGGTTCAGCTGGTCGATTGTCCGGGTGTTGCGGGCATATCCTATCACCTTGCCGGGTTCCAATGCCACAAAGTTGGCGCCGCTGTGCCACTGTTCGCGCTGCTGGTTCCATTCATCGTCCGGCGCACCGCACGATATCGGTTCCAGGTCGAAGCGGAGTTTTTTCAAAGCCTGCAGCAGTGTCGGCTCCTCACGGTAGGAGACCTGCCCTCCGTCGATTGTGATGACGGTGGTGCGGTAGCGGCTCTCCTTGGCTATGAGCGGCAGGTAGCAGGCGCAGGCATCCCTGTCAAGGAAGGTGAAGACCATGTCGAGGTGGATGAAGCTTTCCGGATGCACCGGCAGCTCCTGCACCACAATGTGCTGTCTCTTGTTTTTGGAGAGGTATCGCCTTGTGAGGTCCTCGATGGCTGCGCGTGAGGTGCGGTCGCCCTGGCCTATGAGCAGCACATCCTCGCGGGCGACAAGCAGGTCGCCTCCCTCGATATTGTGCCCTGAATCGGGGCGGAATGTCTCCGCATGGAAAATGCGGCGGAAAATCTCCTCCATCAGCAGCGCTTCGCGGTTGCGGACGGAATGGCGCATGCGGTTTATGATAACCTCGTCGTACAGTGAGGCTGAGGCATCGCGTGTGAAATAAAGGTTGTACAGCGGCGGGATGGGGTAGTGGCGGCCTATGCTGTCATGCTCCTCCCAACCTTCAATCAGCACGCCGGCCAGCTCCTTTACGGTCAGCGCGTCCAGTTTGTCCTGAAGCGAAACCTGATGGATCCGGCACACCTTTTCGGTAAGCTGTTTCCTTGCATCCGCATCGGCGAGCATCTGTTCAAGCAGATCCCTTACATAAAAAACTTTTGTCTGCTTCTGCAGCACGCCTTCGAAAACGGCGTAGTCCTGCCGGGCTATTTCCATGGAAAGGATGTCGCTGTAGAGGGCGTCACGGATGTTTCCGGGAACCATACGTTCCAGTTCGCACCCCGGACGGTGTAATATAACTCCTTGTAATTTACCTATTTCAGAATATATATGTATATCCATAAAACCTTTTTTCACAAACTGCAAAGATAAGAAAAAAAACGTTTCACTGCGTGCATCGGATTGGGAAAAATCTTTCTTTTTATCTTTTTGCCGGTCGCATTCGGATTTTGAGTACATTTGTAATTTTTTAAAAACCTGATTTGATATTTTTATAAGATTATGGATAAGAACACGTTAATTGGTCTGATACTCATTCTTGGCCTCTTTTTGGGCTACAGTTTGTACATTTCTCCTTCCAAAGAGGAGCGGGCTGAGATGCAGCGGCAGCACGATTCGCTTGTGGCTGCGCAGGAGGCGGAGCAGCTGGCATACGCCGATTCCGTGATTGCCGCAGGGCAGGATGGTCATGATGGGGCGGAAACCGCAGATACGTCGCGGAGTGAGGCCGGATATGAGCACAACCGTTCCCATTACGGACATTTTGTAAAGGCCGGTATGGTTCCGGCTGATGTGGAGGAGTCTGTTTTGTCGGTGGAGAACGACCACTACCGCCTGTGGATTGACCGCCGTGGCGGACGGATCTGCAAGGTGGAGCTCAAGAATGTGCGTACCTTCGACAGCCTTCCGGTGGTTCTGTTTGACGAAACCTCTGGGGATGCCAACCGTTTCGGCTTTGACTTTGTCTCCAATTATTTGGAGTTGAACACAAATGATTTCTGCTTTGTGCCGATGCTGGGTTCAGGAACGGATATCCGGGTCTCCGGCAGCGATTCGGTGCAGTTGGAATACCGCCTGTATCCGGACAAGGGGGAGGATGGTTTTGACACCGCCTCATATATCGCATACATCTATACTGTGCGCGGCAACGACTACCGCACGGGGCTGGAGGTCCGCATCCGCAACATGGAACCATACATCATGCGCACCCAGAGCGAGTGGAACCTTAACTGGCAGCTGCAGCTTCGCCGTCAGGAGAAGAACATGAAGAACGAGCTGATGGCCACAACCGTCTACTACAGCGATGCGGACGATGTGGAGCATCTGGCGGAGAGCGATGTCAAGAGCGATTCGGATGCCTACACCACCGCCCTGAAATGGATTTCGTTCAAGCAGCAGTATTTCACCTCCACGCTGATTGCAGGTAAGCAGTTCGCACACGCCGTGCTGGTCTCCGACGCATCCCGCAACGGGGATACTCCGGAGCGTGCGCTGAAAAAGCTGAAGGCTAACATGGCTGTTCCGTTGACATCGCTGCAGGAGGACAGCTTCAGTTTCGACTTCTATTTCGGTCCCAACAAGTACAGCCTGCTGAAACAGTACAAGGTAAAATTGGAGAACCAGATCCAGCTGGGCGGAAAGCTGGTGGCATGGATCAACAAGTATGCGGTGATTCCGGTCTTTGACTTTTTCAGCCGCTTTAACTGGAATTACGGTCTGATCATCCTCATGCTGACCATCATCCTGAAGGTGGTTCTGCTTCCGCTCACCTATTCCAACTACCGCTCCACGGCCAAGATGCGGGTGATGAAGCCGGAAATCGAGGCCATCAACGCCAAATACCCGAAGCAGGAGGATATGATGAAGAAGCAGCAGGCGACCATGGCGCTTTACAAGCAGTGCGGCATCAAGCCGGCTGGAGGCTGTCTGCCGATGCTGCTGCAGTGGCCCATACTGGTGGCCATGTTCCGCTTTTTCCCCGCCTCCTATGAGCTGCGTCAGCAGCCTTTCCTGTGGGCGAAGGATCTTTCCACCTACGATTCCGTTCTGGATTTGCCGTTCAACATCCCGTTGTACGGCGACCACGTCAGCCTCTTCACACTGCTGATGACGGCGGCCACCCTTGCCTATACGATGATCAACAACAAGCAGATGGCCACCACCGGCAACGAACAGTCCATGAAGATGATGAAATGGATGATGTACCTTATGCCCATCATGTTCCTCGGCATATTCAACAACTATTCCGCCGGATTGAGCTACTACTACCTGCTGTTCAACCTGACCACATTCGCCCAGATGTTCATCTTCCGCTATGCCTCCAATGACGAAAAGTTGAGGGAGAAGCTGCTGGCGAAGAAAAAACAGCCGGTCAAGAAGTCGAAATGGGAGGCGCGCTACGAGGCGATGATGAAGCAGCAGCAGGCCATGCAGCGCGGACAGGCTGCGTCACGCAAACGTTAGGCCATGAACCTGCTCAGTGTGGAGAACCTCTCCAAAAGCTATGGGGAGAGACTGCTTTTTGATCATATCTCCTTCGGATTGGAGAGGGGGCAGAAAACCGCACTGGTCGCCCGCAACGGAACCGGGAAAAGCACACTTTTGAACATTATAGCCGGCTTGGAGCTGCCGGATGAGGGGAGTGTCACCATGCGCAAGGATTTGCGGATAGCATACCTCCCGCAGGCCAACGAGGCCGGAGCGGAGGGCAGCGTGCTGGATGCGGTGACGGATGCCGCCGCGCCGCGTTTTGCTGCCGTTCGGGACTATGAGTACAGCATGGAGGCATACCGTCGCGAGCCTTCGGAGATGCACAAGGCGGCAATGGAGAGGAGCCTTGAGGCGATGGACCGCCTTCAGGCCTGGAACTATGAGAATCAGGTGAAGGAGGTGTTATTCCGCTTTGGCATCCGCGATCTGTTCGCCCCTTTGTCGCAGCTGTCGGGCGGGGAGCGGAAAAAGGTTGTGCTGGCCCGGACACTGCTCTCCGATGCGGAGCTGTGGATTTTGGACGAGCCTACCAATCATCTTGATATAAAGATGGTGGAATGGTTGGAGGATTTTCTGGCTGATGCCGGCAAAACCATCCTGCTGGTGACCCACGACCGTTTTTTTCTGGACAAGGTTTGTGACGACATCATCGAGCTGGACAGGACGCAACTGTATAAATACAAAGGACGCTACAACTATTTTCTGGAAAAGAAGGCGGAGCGGCTGGCCAACATGGCTGCGGAGCAGGAGCGCTACCGCACGCTTTACCGGCGTGAGCTGGAATGGATACATGCTTCGGTGCAGGCGCGCGGCACAAAGGCAAAGGCCCGCAAAGACCATTTTGAGGTGCTGAAGGAGAGGGCTTTCGCCGAAACAAGGCATGAGGAGGCCGGATTTTCCGTTCAGGCGGAAAGGATTGGCAACAAAATTCTGGAGATAGACAATCTTGACTTTTCGTTTCCGGACAAGCCCATACTGCGCGATTTCTCCTATGTGTTCAAACGCAGGGAGCGGTGCGGTGTGGTCGGCCCCAACGGCTGCGGCAAGTCCACCTTCCTGAAGCTGCTGCTGGGCGGGCTCAAGCCTGATGCCGGCAGGATAACTGTGGGAGAGACAATTGTGTTCGGCTATTACAGCCAGGACGGCCTGCCGGAGTCCTGCCGCGGCAAGCGCGTGATCGAGATTGTGAAGGAGCATGCGGAAGTTGTCCGTATGGCTGACGGTCATGAGTGGACGGCGTCGCATTTCCTTAACCATTTCGGTTTCGGCCATGATGTGCAGTACACCTATTATGAGGATTTGAGCGGCGGGCAGAAGCGCAAGCTCTATCTGCTTATGGTGCTGATGGGCAATCCCAATTTCCTTGTCCTTGACGAGCCGACCAACGATTTCGACATCGACACCATGAACCTGTTGGAGGACTTCCTGCTCAATTTTGAGGGATGCCTGCTGGTGGTTTCGCACGACCGGTGGTTCATGAACAAATTGGTGGACCACATTTTCGTGTTCGAAGGGGCTGGGAAGGTTAAGGATTTCTACGGCAACTACAGCGAATACAAGGCCTCCGAGCTTCAGCTTGAGAAGGGACGGCAGATGCTTGCCAAGGCGGAAAAGCGTCCGGTGGAACCGCGTCCGGCCAAGCGGGAAAATGTGAACAAGCTCACATACAAGGAGAAAAAGGAGATGGAACAGCTTGAGGTGGAGATTGCCGCGCTTGAGGAGGAGAAAAAGGGGCTTGACAATCTGTTCGCCAACCCTGAAGGGGCTGCGGAAAAGCTCGCGGAGGCTTCAGTCCGGTATCAGGAGGTGCAGCGCCTGCTGGACGATTATTCCATGCGCTGGCTGGAACTTTCAGAGAAGGAGGGGTGAGCTTTTTTCTCCGCACTTACAATCCATATTCGTATTTTGAGTATTTTTGCAGCGTCAAACGTCCGGAGCCCTGACGGGGTTGAGGGCGGGTGACAGAAAGATGAAATAAATGTAAATTAACACTTTGATATGGCTAAAATTAATGTGCAGCAAACGGAAATATCCGTAATTAACTACAATAATCTTGATTACATCAGTTTGACTGATATGGCAACCGCTAAATCGAATGATTCGAGGGCGGCTGATGTGATAAAAAACTGGTTAAGAAATAGATATACGATTGAATTTCTTGGAGTTTGGGAAATGATACACAATCCCCAGTTTAAAGTGGTCGAATTTGACCACTTTAGAAAACAGGCCGGACTACCATCGTTTGTTCTAAGTTGTAGTGAATGGATTGAAAGCACAAATGCCATTGGAGTCATGGTCAGGAAGGGGCGTTATGGAGGAACATACGCGCATAAAGACATTGCTTTCGAGTTCGGTTCCGCCATAAGTGTGTCATTTAAATTGTATCTTATTGAAGAATTCCAACGTTTGAAGGAAAAAGAACAAAAAATGTTGGGATGGAATGTGAAAAGGGAATTGGCGAAAATCAACTACCGCATCCATACCGATGCCATCAAACATAACTTGATACCGCAGGAACTCACAAGCCTTCAGAAATCATTTGTTTATGCGGATGAGGCGGATTTGCTGAATGTGGTGTTGTTTGGCATGACCGCAAAAGAGTGGCGTGACGCGAATCCGAATCTAAAAGGCAATATCCGCGATTATGCGGATATAAGCCAGCTTTTGGTGCTTGCCAACCTTGAAAGCTACAATGCCATTCTTATTGAACAGGGAATGGAACAGGAAAAGCGGATTGAACTTTTGCGGCAGACTGCGATTAACCAATTGAATACAATTGCAGGACTTGAAACGCCGCTGACAGGAGTTCAGGATGTGTTGATTGAGTGAAAAAACTGTTCCGAATCGGCTTTAGTACGCCTTCTCCGCTATCATCACCCTCATTCCCGTTCTTTTCTCGCTTTTTTCTTCGCGCAGGGTGGATTCCGTGTTCGGATTTTGAGTATTTTTGCACTCTGATAACCCACCGCATAATGCGGTGGGGATGAGTGTAAATTTGTTTTAAAAACAGAGGGATAAAAGGTTAAAGTAGTTTTATAAAATATTAGAAAACATAGCGTTTGCTATTTATTCGGCACAGCTCTGAAACGTCGGAAATTTCAAAAGCAAAAGTATCGAATAAGTTCGCAAACGTCCGTGCTAAGCGTGGACGTGGACTTATTTACTTTTGCAGGCAACCGACGGCCTCAGAGCGTGGATAAGAAAACATCTGCGCTTTTTGTATCCGTTCGATTGTGCCTGCGAGGTTCGAATAATAAGCTCCGCTATCCCAAAAGCACGGAACAATGGCAGAAGAACAAAATCAGCCCAAGGAAGGCTACATCATTGACTACATTTCGGGAATACAAGTAAAAGCATCACCAGAAGAAGTGGAAGCAACGCAAGTCTTTTCAAAAATATTGGTTGAAGACTACGGTTATCCAAAAGAACACATTCAAACTCGCCCACAATTCCATGTGAAAGTTCGTCCAAGTGACACAAAAAAGGAATATCCAGTTGACATTGCTGTTTTTGAAGATTCTGAGAAAACTGATGACAGCATATATCTGATTGTGGAATGCAAAAAAAAGAATCGTAAGGACGGACGCACCCAATTGGAAAATTATCTGACATTATCTAAAGCCAACATTGGAGTTTGGTTCAATGGTGAAGAACGTTTTTATCTGCTCAAACAGAACACTGATGATGGACGTGTGCTGTTTAAGGAGATTCCCAATATTCCAAAATATGGCGAAAAATTGGAAGAGATTGGGGCAATCAAGCGTGAAGCATTGATTGTTACCCATAATCTGAAATCTACTTTCAAAGCTATTCGCAATTATTTGGCAGCCAATGCTATCGGTGCTACTCGCGATGAGATTCTAGCGCAGCAGTTGATTAATCTGATTTTTTGTAAGATATTTGATGAAAGATTTACATCTCCTAAATCAACTGTCCGCTTTCGTGTTGGTTTAAATGAGAGCAATGCAGATGTTCGTGAGCGCATCGAAAAGCTTTTCTCAGATGTTAAAGCCAAATACAAAGAAGTGTTTACAAAGGAAGATATTATCAGTCTTGATGACAATTCAATAGCCTATATTGTAGGTGAGCTTCAAAATTATTGTTTGGTAGATGCGGAGCGCGATGTGCTTGCCGATGCATTTGAAACTTTTATCGACCATGCATTGAAAGGAGGGCAAGGACAGTTCTTTACACCGAGAAATGTTGTGAAAATGATGGTGGAAATTCTTGACCCAGACGACAGCGACATGATAATAGACCCTGCTTGTGGTAGCGGTGGATTTATCATTGAGTCGTTGCGTTACATTTGGAACAAAATCATTATCCGTTACAAGGAAATGGGATGGTCGGAAACCGCCATACTGGAAGAAAAAATTGATGTTGCCAACAAGTGTATTCGCGGTATAGACAAGGATTATTTTCTTTCAAAGATTGCCAAGTCGTATATGGCAATTATGGGTGATGGCAAAGGTGGGGTTTTCTGTGAAGACAGTTTGGAACGTCCTGAAAATTGGGATGTGAAAACCCAACAAAAAATAGATATGGGCAAATTTGATGTTGTCCTGACCAATCCGCCATTCGGCTCAAAAATTCCAGTCACTGGCGAAGACAAACTTAAACAATTTGAACTTGCTCACAAGTGGAAAAACAAGAAAGGAACAAATGAATGGGAAAAAGGAAAGCTTGCCGACAAGGAAGCTCCGCAAATACTTTTTATTGAACGGTGCTATCAACTTTTGAAATATGGCGGAAGAATGGCGATAGTGTTGCCAGAGGGAATTTATGGAAATAATCTGTTAGGTTATATAAGGAAATATTTGTTAGAAAAGGGAAGGGTTTTGGCAATAATAGATGTACCCATAGAAACCTTTATGCCTAATACGGCTACAAAAACAAGTATTCTTGTTTTTCAAAAACTAAGAGAGGAAGATATTCCTGATGATTATCCGATATATATGGCTATTGCAGAAACTTGTGGGCACGATAGGCGAGGTAATGTTATTGAAGATGATGATGTTGCCAAAATATCAAGTAGTTTTAGAAAATGGTGTAAAACTAACAATATCAGTTTTTAAATATGGTTAAGGATTTTGAAATAAGAAAAACCGATGTTTCGTTTGACTATCGCTTTGAATCTTCATATTACTATTTTAGCAAGGTAATAAAAGAACAAAGTTTGAACAATGGCGTTGTTTACGTGAAACTAAAAACATTGTGTTCAACAATTTCTGATGGAGAGCATTCTGCAATTCCTAGACAAAAAGAAGCTGGAGTAAGATATTTGTATGGAAGAAACATAAAAGATGGCATCGTAAATTTTGATCCAAATACTGATAGTTCTTTCATTACTGAGGAAAATTACCTGAAATTTACGAGGATACATTTAAAAGAAAACGACATACTTTTAACAATTGTTGGAACAATAGGAAAAACAGCATTGTACAAACAAGAATATATTGGCAAAGCAGGAATTCCTAGGCATATAGCAAAAATTAGGCTTAAAGAAGATTGTAATATTTCACCAGAATACATTGTTGCATTTTTCTTGTCAAAACTAGGGAAATGGCAATTGAACAATATAACGACAGGGAACATCCAGCCACTTTTATCAATAGGAAACATTGAAAAGTTAGACATTCCAATTGTACCATCAAAACTACACGATGAGATAACGCAAAATGAGCGGTTATTTATTGATTGTGAAACCAAATCGCTAAATCTAATTTCACAAGCGCAACAACTTTTCTATTCTCGCATTGGCATAGATTTCAATGCCATCAACAAAGAGAATGTTTTCTCTGTAAGTAAAAGTGACTTTGCCGCTGCCGACTTATGGACACCCATGTGCTCTTATCCGCTTTATGTAAACACACTTAAAGCAATCCAAGCCAAATGGGAAACTGTTCCCGTTGGTGAGATTGCAGATTTGAAAAAAGGTGATGAAGTTGGTAGCGATACATATATTGGCTACCTAGACAAACGGAAAACAGATGTTCCGTTTGTTCGCACTTCGGATATAGTGAATTACGAAATAGACCAACATCCAGATTTCTTCATTCCTGAGGAAATATATAATGAGTTGGGACAAGGTTTTCAAAACGGTGATGTACTCTTTACCAAAGATGGCAAAATCGGTATGGTTGGAATGATAACCGAATATGATAGAGCTATTATTTCTTCAGGATTTGCGGGTTTAAGATTGAACAAGAATGCAAGCGAATATGGCATTACGCCAGAATATCTATTTTTGTGTTTATCAATTAAAGAAATCGGCATTTATGCATCTAAACGCAGAACTGTTGTTGCTTCAACCATTCCGCATTTGCGCGAAGAAAGACTAAAAGAGATTGAAATTCCAATTCTTGACAAAGAAACCATTACTGAAATAACGAATTTAGTAAAAGAGGCTTTTAAACTCAAAGACGAGAAAAAACGCCTAATTGCAGAAGTAAGAGAAACAATGGATGTGTATTTTGAGGTGTAATTCCCAATGCTGAAAACGGCTTGATCAGTCGGTTCATTTTTTGCTATATGAATGTGCGTTTGGAATGGCTCAATGTGTTTGCCGATAACGAAGATACGTTAGAAAAGGAGAGACTGCCCCATAATCTATGTCTGTTTTGTTCCCAAATATAAACGAGTATAATAAATGCTGCGCCAAATTATACAACGTGGCAATTGGCATGCAGTAATCGATTTGATTCTTAATTGTATGGGCAGGACTCCGCTGCCGCCGTGCAGTGCCGTCCCAACTGCGGGCGTAGGGGAGTTTGCCGGCAATCTGACTTGACAAATTCCTTAAAGGCGGTCTTTACAATTTCCCAATCTCTTCTGCCGTCAGGCCGGTGTACTTTGCAATCAGATCAACCGACATGCCATCGGTTCTCATGCGTTTGGCGATATTATATTTGGCCTCATTTATTCCCTTTTCATGAGCCGTCTCCATCACGCTGTAGTTGTCCCAGAAGACCTTCTTGCTCTCCTCGTACTGCCAACGTTCGTCATCCGAATACCGCGCAATCTCCGCCTGTTCGAAAAGCTTCTTGAAGATGCGGTCCTGCAATGCCTTTGGCCG
>DBYD01000054.1:0-183 GCA_002309855.1 Bacteroidales bacterium UBA1195 | reverse complement strand
GGATATTCACCGTCGGGAAACACAAAGTTGAGGATGCCGACCGTGTAGACATTCTCCAGGTGATAGTTCCACGGTCCCTTGGGCGCCTGCTGGCGGATGGGCGTGGTGGCGTAATAGACGCTGCGGTCCTTGAAGAAGGCCTGTTCAGCCTTCTGCATCTCCACGATGAAGCGGCTTCCGTCC